>JAJDNW010000079.1 GCA_022340465.1 Deltaproteobacteria bacterium
ACGCGGCGGCGAAATACTTCCTGATCCAAATTAAAGAATGATTTGCTGCCCAGTGTCAGGCCTATAACCATCGGTATCACTAAAATGCCCGTCAGCTTGAGCCCCTTTGTCGTCACGAGTCCCTGACTTGCGCAAATTGCGGCAGCAAACAAATCCGTTGCCAGGAAAAAGGCAATCAGGGATGCCCGGGCACGCTTCAGGTTATTTTTTGCCGAATAGTAAAAAAGCACAACCGGCGGACCGCCGATAGTCGCCCCCCCGTTCAATATACCCGACACCACGCCCACACCGCTGGTTGCCGCTCGGCCGACATTCTCACTGATTCTGAACCCACGCCAAACCGCGATGATGAGAAAGATTACCGTAACGGCGATGATTGCCTGCATGGGCTTGGCAGGAACCTGTGTAAGGGTATATACGCCGATGGGTGTGCCAACCAGGACTCCCGCCAAAAGCCATCCAATCGAAATCCAGTCCACATCACGCCAGACCTGCGGCAAAAGCCAGGCACTGGCCAAGACCTCCCAGAGCAGAATCATGGGAACGATTTCGGCCGGCGCCAGCACAAAGGAAAGGCTGATCATCACCATCATTGAAAAACCGAATCCGCTGAATCCCCTGATAAAACCGGCAAACAACAAGGCAATGGCCGCATATACGAGTACTGGATAGCTGAGCATGGTTGCTTATGGACGCTCTTTCAATTCGACTTCATCTATATATTAGGTTATGACGGTCAAACTTTCTCAGGCACTTTGCAGGCATTCGGCCGCAAATGCCACCATCTGTTCTGTCGCCTTGGCAAATCCTTCCGCCGATCGCACCAGGGCCGGATGGGTGTTGTACTCGCCCCGGGTGTACCCGTCTTCAGCATAGGCTCTCTCGAAAAAGGGTACGCGCATAAGCTTGTCCATCACGCTCCGGGGAATATCCGCATGGATACGGTCCGGCTCGAAAACAATATGCTCCTGTCCTTCAAGACTGATCACCTGGTCGATAAACGTCGGCGGGCAGGTGACCACAATGGACGCACCGGTCTTTTCCTCCAGGTGCAGGATGCGCTTTTTTCCATCGGTATTCGGCCCCAGGCGCAATGAACAGGAAAGCATCTTGCTGGGCAGTTGGTTGTCTTCCAGGTACCGGTAGGCTTTTTTGAAAATCGCCAGCTCCGCAAACCGGCAGTCTTCCTCGGAAAGCTCGATACCCTTTTCCGCTGCAAAGTCGCGCAGCCCGCCAAGATCGCTGTAGCGCGACTCCATGTGCGTGATAACCGACCGCCATGTTTTCAGATCGACGCCGTTCGCCTTGGCCCTCTCGAGCCCCTTCTTGACCGTGAGGGCGCAATCCACCAGCTGGGGCAGGATAAACGTGAGGGTATTGTTGGTCGGAATCCCCCGTGCCGTCAACTCCTCGATGACTTCATACCCCTCCTTGGACCCGGGAATCTTAATCATGACATTGGGATTGATGTCAGCCAGTTCCAGGGCCTGATTCAGCATTGCGTCACGGTCGAAAACGCTTCTGGGATCGACCTGGCCTGACAGATACCCCTCTTTGTAACCGGACCTTTCAAACAGGGGCAGATACATCTCGGACCCCTTTTTAACCACTTCCTTGTAAAGCTTCCAGAAAAGGCCCTCCGTATCGATACCCGGATGCTGGGCAATTATCTCACCGGCAACCTTTCTCCAGCGTGCCGGATCATCCTGAATGGCTTGCAACGAGAGGGGCGGGTTCGTCGTAACCCCCCTGAAGAGCTGGTTTTCCGGTGCTTTTTCATCGAACATGCGGGCAAACTGCTGCCGCAACGTCTCACGATACTCCGGGTCGGCCTTGTCGATCATTTTGCGACACCAATTGTCGAATATCACCGGAGATGAATCCCACCATATTTCCATACCCGGGCTCACCTCCACCAGTTTTTCAAAAAGATTTCTTTTCTCCATGTTTCCCTCCTAAAAAATTACTAATTTGATGCCCGCACCCATCAACACGGTGTAAACGATGACTTGGAACCAATACGTTTCAAGCCTTTTATGTATCCAAACCCCAAGGATGATTCCAATTGGGGCGGCCTCGAGCAAGGGCAATGTTACGTTTATGCTCTCACAATTCACCCGCCCATTACAGATAAAAATAAAGAGCAGAATGCTGTTCAGGGTCACCCATACCGCGCAAAGGGTTGCCCGGAAGCCAATTCCTTAATTTGATTCTTGGAACACATCGATCACCGTCACCCCGGCCCCCTCGAAACGGTCCATCCGCATCAATTCGTCGACCGAAGCCTCCAAGCTGACCGTTTTTTTGATCAGCCTGGAGGGCTCGAGGCTGCCGGAAAGGATCATAGCCAGCATGCGGTCATAGCGGTAGGCCTGCATGCCGTGGCTGCCCCGAATTTCGAGCTCTTTGGCGATGACCTTGTCCATGGGCACGGCCGCGTCCTTGTAGTCCTCGACCATGAGGCCCACCTGCACGTGTCTCCCCCGCTTGCGCAGGCAGCTGACGGAGTTGTAGCACGTTTCCCGGCTCCCCAGGGCATCCATGGACACGTGGGCGCCGCCACCGGTGAGGTCCATCACGGCGGCGGGCACATCCGCCACCTCCCTGGCATTCAGCGTGAAAGCGGCGTTAAGCTCTGATGCCAGCGCCAGGCTCTCTTCCTTGATATCGATGCCGATGGTATTGGCCCCCAGGGCTTTGGCGATCATCAGGGCCGACAACCCCACCCCGCCGCAACCGTGGACGGCCACCCACTCTCCGGGAGCGGTCCTGGCCTGATCCACGATGCCGTGAAATGAGGTCGCGAAACGGCATCCCAGGCTGGCAGCCGTGACATATCCGATCTCCGGAGGCAGGCGCACCAGGTTCACGTCGGCCCGGCGAACGGCCACAAGCTCGGCAAACGACCCCCAGTGAGTGAACCCGGGCTGGTCCTGACGGTCGCAGATCTGATGGTTGCCGGAAGCGCACTGCGGGCAGGCACCGCATCCCTCCACGAAGGGCATGGTCACCCTATCTCCCGGTTTCCAGCACTTGACCTGGCGGCCGACAGCCTCCACCACCCCCGCCATTTCATGCCCCGGAACATGCGGAAACCGGGTGATATCCGGGTCGTGCCCCATCCAGCCGTGCCAGTCGGAGCGGCAGATGCCGTTGGCCTTGACGCTGATGAGCGCGCCGTCCTCCGGCACCTCCGGGTCAGGAAGATCCTCAATCGTGATAGGGCCCTTGAACTTTTCGTAACAGGCGGCTTTCATTTTTCGCTCTTTTCCTTTCGATCCAAGAGCAAAAGCGATTTTTCGCTCGGCCCCTGGACACCTTGAACGCTATTCCTAACGTAAAGCTTTCTTATCCACCTTGCCGACCGCGGTCAGGGGTATCTCGTCCACGAATTCGACGATCTTGGGCACCTTGTAGGGCGCCATGTTTTCTTTGCAATAGGCGATAATATCTTCCTTGATGCTTTCCATCCCTCCCGCGCCCTTGGGCGCCTGAATGACCGCCTTGACGATCTCGTTGCCGGGACGGTCCTCGTTGGGGACGCCCACGATAGCGCAGAATTCCACGGCCGGGTGCTGGTAGAGTTTCTCCTCCACTTCGCGTGAAAACACCTTGTAGCCACCCACGATAAGCATGTCCTTGACCCTGTCGGCGATGCTGAAATAGCCGTTTTCATCCATACGGGCCACGTCCCCCGTGTAGAGCCACTTTTCACCCTGAAAATCCCTGATGGCATGAGCGGTTTCATCGGGCTTGTTGAGATAGCCCTTCATGACCTGGGGACCGTTGACGATCAGTTCGCCCTCCTCCCCCACGGGAACCTCGGTGGTGCCGGTTTCGATGTCCACCAGCTTGATGCGCGTGCTCTGTACGGGCAACCCCACGCTCCCGATCTTTTTTTTACCTTTTAAAGGATTCATGGTGGCTATGGGGCTCGTCTCGGTCATGCCGTAGACCTCCAGCACCTTGCCCGAACCGACAATGGCTTCGAAAGCCTGGATGGACTCCACGGCAAACGGCGCCGCCCCGGAAACGAACGCCTTGCAGGAAGAAAAGTCCAGGGCATCGAACCCGGGCGTTTCCATGAGCATCTGGTACAAGGAAGGCACGTTGACCACGACGGTCGGATGGTAGGTTTTGATTTCCCCGCAGATGTGCTTGGTGTTTCTCGGATCCGGGATCAGGCACTGGGGTGTGTTCTGGGTCAGCGAGGCCATGCACACCATGAGGCCGGCCATGTGGAACAGCGGAAAGGCGGAACACATGACCTCCTTGCCGAATCGGTAGCTCAACCAGTCGGCGATCTGGGCGGCGTTGACCACGATGTTGCCGTGGGTCAGTTCGACACCCTTGGGCATGCCGGTGGTGCCGCCGGTATACTGCACCAGACAGGTGTCCGCCTGCGATATCTCGACCTGCGGCGGCTGGTTGGCGTGGGACGCCATGACCTGCTTGAAAGCCGTGACCTCCTTACCCGGCAGGGGAGCGAGTTTGCCACCGGGTATTTTTTTCAGCAGCTTTCCTAAAAACCGCTTCAACGGCGGCAAGTAGTCCCCGATGTTGGCGCACACGATGTGCTGCAATCCGGGAACCTCCCCCTGTACCGGCTGCACCCGGTTTTCGAAAATGGCATCCAGGGTCACCAGAACCCTGGCATCGGCATCGTTGATCTGATACGCCATCTCCCTGGCGGTGAGCAGGGGGGACACACCGGTCACGGCACACCCGCAACGCAGGCTTCCCACCAGGGCTATGATGTACTGGGGAATGTTGGGGAGATTGATGCCCACCACGTCTCCCGGTGAACAGCCGCAGGCACTCAGATAAGCGGCGAACCGGCCGGACAGATCGTCCACTTCCCCATACGTAAAGGTAACCCCCATGAAATGGACGGCCGGTGCGGCCGGATTGGCGCGGACGGACGCGTTGAACAGGTCTACATAACTGGATTCCCTGTCAACCGCTATCTCGGGTGCTAAACCTTCATCGTAGTGCTTCAGCCAGGGCTTTTCATCATAGATGCTCATTGATACCCTCCTTTTTTAGAAACAGTTATCCGCCTGAATGCTCATCAAAATTCATCGTCAATAAATTGAAAATATACAGTACAGACAGTTGCTTTTTTTAAAGAAGAATATCCAATATCCGCGTTGTGTTCATCGACATTCAGCTGGAACTGCAGGGAGAAATCCCTGCCCGACATCGAGCCTTTGGGAATGCGTTCGCTAACGCGATTCAATGCCGGTTCGCCCGGAGTGCAAACTTAGAAATTAACCTTGTCCAACCCCTTCAGCCCCAGTATGTGCCGGGCCTCCTCGGGCGTGGCCGGTTCACAATCCAGTTCACGGGCAATCCGCGCGATCTTTTCCACCTGCTCGGCATTGCTCTCCGCCATCTGACCCTTGCCGAGGTAGAGATTGTCCTCCAACCCGACGCGGGCGTGGCCCCCCAGCAGAAACGACTGGGTGCCCATGTAAAACTGGTTCTTGCCGGCTGCGCACACGGAAAATTCGAAATCACCGATGGCCTTCTGCGCGGTCTCATAAAGGAACATCAGGTTTTGCGGGGTCGCCGGTATGCCGCCCAGGATACCCATCACAAACTGGAGGTAGACCGGCGTTTTGACCCAGCCGGCCTGGATCGCAAAAGCCAGGTTGTTGATCATGCCCACATCGTAGATTTCGAATTCGGGCTTGGTTCCCACCTGGCTAAAAATTTCCAGAAACTCCCTCATGGTCTTGAATGTGTTGGGGAAAATGAAGTCCTCGGTAAATTCAAGATACCCTTTCTCCCAGTCATGCTTCCAGTCCTTGAACTTGCCCAGCACGTGAAAAAGGGCGAAGTTCAGGGAACCGGCGTTCAGGGAAGCCAATTCGGGCTTCAAGGTGGAAGCCACCTTGACGCGCTTCTCGACCGATTCGCCCAGCCCTCCGCCGGTGGTCGTACACAGGATGACGTCGCACTGCTTTTTCACCTCCACCGCAATCTGCCGGAACAATTCCTGGTCGGCGTTGGGTTTTCCGGTTTCCGGGTCACGAACGTGCAGATGGACAACCGCCGCACCGGCCGCGCGGGCGGCAACCGCTTCGTCGATGAGTTGTTCGGGCGTTATGGGCAAATGCGGCGACATGCTGGGCGTGTGAATGGCACCGGTCAATGCCGCCGTAATTATTTTTTTGTTTTTCAAATCCGTCGTCATTAATGTTCCCCTCCTTTACTGCATATTATCGTTATAAAGATACAACGTAATAATGTTTTCTGTAATTATAGCGGCGAAGCCGCGTTTCATAATTTTTTCTCCGCAAGAATTATCGCCAGTGAATCATGGGCAATCCCGCCACGGGCGATCTGAAAAAAGGAATGCGGGTGCCCCGCAGGCTGCCGATATAAACGGTTTTCAGATCCGGGCCGCCAAAGGTGACGCTGGCAAACCAGGGGGCGATGGTACCGCCGGCAGCCAGCATATCGTCCGGTGTGACCCGGTCTTCCACGAAGGCCTGCTCGAGCGCCCGGGCCGGCGCTTCATTCAGATCGTCCAGGATGATCGTAAAATCTCCCTCCGGCGTAATCGCAAACACCTGGTCCACCATCACCAGCGTGCCCCACAGGTTGCCGTAGGCATCGAAGGCGATACCGTCCGGAAAGCCGTATGGCCCCAGTTTGGACGGCCCGAAAACTTCTCTGTTGGAAAGCGAGCCGTCCGAACCCACTTTCATCCTGGAGACGCGCTGACCGGTGGTTTCGACGATGTACATGTACTCTTCCCGGGCGTCCAGGCGGATTTCATTGGTAAAACTGAATCCGTCGGCCACGATGCGCAACCCCCTTTCATCGGCCAAGGCGATATAGCCGTCTGAGATGTTCGGGCTGATGGTTTCCATCCAGTTCTTGACACGTGTTGAAATGGTCAGCCAGATCCTGTTCCTGCTGTCGCGCAGAACGAAGTTGACCTTGCCGATGGGCTCACCGTCGATACTGTCGTACATGAGCCTGGTTTCACCGTCCCTGCTCATCACCTCGAGGACGTCGGTGCCGAAGTTGGAGATGATAATGTCACCGTTTTCGGCAAAGGCCAGGCCGTTGGGCAGGGTGCCTTCGGTAAACCGGCTGGCGTCGTCCGTTGCCGCGCTGAAATGCGTTTCAAATGACTGGGTGATCAGCTTCTGCGTTCCATCCGGCGATATCCGCATAACCCCGCCCCCGGCGTCCGCCGACCAAAGCGTGCCGTCCTTTTCCGCCAGAATGCATTCCGGCCGCTGCAAGTTCTCGCCGATGTACTGTATCTCCGCCGGGTCCACCCGGAAACCGATGATGGGATTGTCGGTCATGCTAAAACTCCTTTTCAAAGCGGCGAAGCCGCGGTTACTAATTTTTTCCCGGGCAAAAATTATCGTACCAACACCAGACTGATCTGGGGGAACGCCGTCACCAGCGCCAGTACCATGATCATGATCAAAACGAACGGCAAGGCACCGGCAAACACATCGTTCAACGTAATCCCTTGATCGTCGAGCGTCGACTTGACGACGTAAGCCGCTATCCCCAGCGGGGGAGTGATCAGGCCCACTTCGATGGCGATGACGGTCAAAAGGCCGAACCAGACGAAGTTGACGTCAAACGTCTTCATGATGGGATAGATCAGCGGCACCACGATCATCATGATGGAGGTCGAATCGAGAATGGTGCCCATGAGCAGGACCACCACCAGATAGATGCTGATAACCGCATACAGTCCCATGCCGGACTCGCCGATCCACTCGGCTATGAAGCTGGTGATACCGGAAAGCGCCAGCATGCGGCCGTAAATGTTGGCCGATATGATCAGAAAAAGAATCGAGACCGTCACGTGTCCCGTTTCGATGAGAACCTGCCACAGCCCCGACCATGTCAGGCGTCTTTTTCCCAACGTCAACAGCAAGGCACCGAGGGCGCCCACAGCCCCTGACTCGGTGGGGGTGAACCATCCGGCATAAATGCCGCCCAGGACCAAAGCCACCAGCAGGGCTATGGGTATCAGCTTGCCGACGGCCGCCACCATGGGAATGCCTTCGTCTGCCGCCCCTTCCCGATCCTCGGGCCGCCCCCCCACATAATTGGGGAACCGATAGGCCATGATCAATATGGCCAGGGAGAAACCGATGGAAAGCACGATACCGGGCATGATGCCGGCCTTGAACAGGTCGCCGATGGAGGTTTCCGTCAAAATTCCGAACAGGATCAACAGGAGGCTGGGCGGAATGAGCATCCCCAGAACCGACGATCCGGTAACCACCCCCACGGCAAATCGCGGTTTGTAGCCCAGGCGGGTCATTTCCGGCACCGCCACCTTGGTGAAGACCGCCGCGGATGCGATGGAGATCCCGGTAACCGCTGCAAATACGGCATTGGCGGCCACCGTGGCGATGCCCAGCCCCCCGCGGAGTTTGCCGAATATCCGGTTGGCGACGTCGAAGGTGTCTTTGCCGATCCCCGAAACCGAAATAAACATGCCCATGAGCACGAAAAGCGGCACCACGCCGAATATGTAGCTGGAGATGCTGTCCGCCGCCGCCAGGGCCAGCAGTTTGCTGGCCACGATCCATTTGCCCCGGATGAACCATACCCCCAGAAAGGAAAGCAGGGTAAGGGCAATGGCCACGTGCATACCGGCATAGATCAAGAACAAAATTCCGAATATCGACATCAGGCCGATTTGCAGATCACTCATTTACGCTTTTCCCCATCGCCCGGAACTCATGCCAGGCCGTTAGCAGAAACTGAATGGCCGCGGCGATACAGCCGACCAGGATAATCAGTTTCACCGGCCATACCGGCGCCATGAAATCACCTTCGGCACCCACATACACATCCAGGCGCCAGGCCTTTTTAAAAAGGGGCAGGGATGCATCGAACATGATGATCATCAGACCCGCCCCGATGACGTGGTAAATGCCGTTGAGAAAATGTCCCACGCCGGGTTTCTTTACGGCCAGCCAGTTCAAGAGGATTTCCGACCGCGTCAGCCGGCCCACCTTCAGGGTGTGGGCAATCTGCAGGAAAACACAGGCGACAATGGAAAGGGCCACGATTTCCGGCACCCCCCGAATGGGGTGGTTGAAAATGGCCCTTCCCCCGATGTCCAGGTTGATGATGACCAGCAGAACGAACACCCAGGCCGTTCCAATGGAATTCATCACCGACGTGATGTCGTCATATTTAATGCGGCGACGCCGGCCGTTGCCGGCCTGGGCACCGCCTCCTTTTTCTCTTGCAGTCATATTTATTTGTCCCAGTCCCTCACCAGCACCACGCCCCGGCTGCGCAGGCCGTCCAGATAGCCCTGAAGGACTTCTTTGCCCGGCATTCCCTTTTCCTCCATCGATTGCGCCCAGTTCATGGCAACGTTGGGCAGCTTCGCGGCCCAGCGTTTGCGTTCGGCATCCGACAGGTAGAGCACCTTGGCCCCCGCCTTTTCCATGGATTTCATGGCCCCGGCAGCCTTGTCCGTCTGGGCCTGGGCCAACCGGTTCTCGTATTGAGCGCCCACTTTCAGAAAAATTTTCTGCATATACTCGGGAAAGCTGTCGAACACATCCTTGTTGACACTCAATCCACCGGCAAACTGAGCGCCGAAGTTGACCATACAGATATACGGGGCCACCTCGTACACCTTGATGGCCGCACCGGCGGTCATAAATGTCAGGGTGCCTTCGAACACGCCGGTCTTGATTCCGTTGTAGTAGGTGTTCAGGTTGGCGGCTACGGCCACGGCGCCCGTGCCCTTGATCCAGTTGGCCGATGGGCCGGGGGCGGCGATTTTATGCCCATCGATGTCGTCCACCGTGTTCACCGGGAAATTGGTCAGGATGCCGTAGGTATCGAGGCCGACGCCCCCCAGGTACACCTGGTTGTACTTGGTCCACTCGTTGGCCACCGCCGGAACCTTTTTCTGGAGCTCCGTCATGGTATCGACGACCTTGAAAATATCGCCGGAACCGAAGGGCGTCATGTAGCTGACGTTGTGCAACGGCATTTTAGGCGCTTCGAAAATGGTTCCCACGAACCCCAGATCGACAATGCCTTCCTCAACCGCTTCGAGAACACCTCCAATCTTGGCCACGGTCCCTCCGTAGGCCTGGTTCCAGACAATTTTGTCCTTGCCGCCGGCTTCGGCCAGAAGCCGGTCCACTTCCGGAATGAAAAAATCCCTGGTCAGGGTTACCCATAAAAAAATCGGCGGATGACCTGCGGCAGCGGTCAATTTATAGGTTTTAGCCTGGGCCGGCCCCAAAGGAACGGTCAGCATAACGGACAGCAATACCAAAATCAGTACACTCGTTTTTACCATTTTCATGCGTTTTCCTCCCTTAATAATAAATTTTCGTAGGTTACCTTCGATTGCGCAGACAAATATTTCCAGAACACCCCGCGAGTTATCTCTCCTGTACTTTGTAAAACCTGAGTTGAGCGCTCCAAATCAGGTAAAATAAATTTCGGACCGGTAACCAATGACAAGGTATAAGCCTGCCAGCCGGGGCGGTATTATTCCTCGGCAATCGTTGTGCCTTATTTTGGGTTATAGACCAGAAAAAATTTACTGCTCAACGATAGCCACGGGACGGGTCCAGGCGGCGCTGGCATCCTTGATCTTCACCGGAAAGCAACACACCTTGAAGCCGTGGGGCCGCCCGATAGCGGACAGGTTGGCCATTTTCTCCATGTGGCAGTAGCCGATGTCAATTCCGGCAAAATGCGCCTCCCAGATCACCTTGGGGTCCCCTGTTTTCTTGAACTCCTCGGCCAGAAAGGGCAGCGGCCGATCCCAGCTCCACGCGTCGATGCCGACGACCCTGACGCCTTTTTCGGTCAGGTACAGCGTGCTCTCGCGGTCCATGCCGGCGCCCTTGACCAGGTAGGACTCCGTCCCCCAGGCCTCGTCGGCACCCGTTTGGACAAGCACGATGTCCAGGGGCTTTATGTCGTATTCGATGCGCTTCAGCTCCTCCTCGACATCCGCCGCCGTAATGCGCTCGCCGTCCGCCTTGCTGCGAAAGTCCAGAAGCACCCCATCGCTGAAACACCACTCCAGCGGAATCTGGTCGATGGTCAGAGCCGGCTTACCGCCGTCCATGGTCGGATGGTAATGATAGGGAGCGTCCAGGTGGGTGCCCGAATGGGTCGTGAGGGTGATATTTTCCAGCGCCCATCCCAGGCCCTTGGGCAGTTGTTCCTTTTTAAGGCCGGGAAAAAACGCCTCCATCTGGTCTCCCCCGGCCGTGTGATCGACATACTCCACCTGCGGAATCATCATCGGCGGGTCGCTGGGCAGGCCGGGTTCGATAGCGATGGACAGGTCTATAATTTTACGTGCCATACGTGCATCTCCTCAAGCATCTGTCTGTACATTGTCAAAATGACGTCTTCGCCTAACGGCGAAGGGCTTTCTCCCATTCCCCCCATGGGGTTAAAATCCCGGGGGCGTAATAATCAGGATCGCCTCCACGGGTTCGTCTGTTTCAGAGCGCCACGAAACCGGTGCGTCCGCCGGATAGGATATGCTGTCGCCGGCGTCCAGTGTGTGTGTCTTCCCGCTCACCTTGAAGGCCAGCTTTCCTTTGATAATGACCAGGCATTTCTCACCGGGGGGATCGAAAAAGGGAGGCCCTGAATCGAATCCGGGCTCCATTCGAATGTAAAGGACTTCCAGTTTGCGGTTCAGGTCGGGCGTCAGAAGCTCGTAGAAACCGGAACGGCCGGGATAGGCGATTTTTTTGCGGTTGCCCGCACGGACCACGGTGGTATCCGTAATGTCCCGGGTGGGGCGGTGATACCGGCCGATATCCATGCCCTGGCGCTCAGACCATTCCGCACCGTTTCCTTCATCCTCCCGGAAACTCAGAAGACTGATTCCCAGAGCCTGCGAAATCCGGCGCAGAGACGCCATGGAAGGTTGTGAAACGCCGCGCTCGATCTCACTCAAAAAGCTGATGGAGAGTTTGGTCTTTTCGGATAGCTGCTTGAGTGTTAACGGTTTTTTCAGGCGCTCGGTGCGAATTTTAGTTCCCAGGTCGTCCATGGTCATGTCCCGGATTGCGGTAATTTTTCTCTCAATATTTCGCTATTAGCGAATTTATTTCACTGGGTCAAGAATCATTACCGTAATTCGGGTGTATTTTTCGAATCGCCACAAAGGCGTTAGCGTCAGGATGCACCCGGCTCCGAAAGTTTAAAAGCGTCGTCCGGCTCGGCAAGCACTCTGGTCGAACCCGCCTCGAATGCCAGAAACAGCTTTTCCTTTTTGCCGTCTATTTCCGGAGCATTGTTCTCCCAGTCGAAAAGCCTGCAGGAGTCCGTTACGTCATTGGGCATAGAGCAGCGGATAAAAGGCATCAGCGGATCGCCGGCGGTGGATTTGTAATTGAGCATGATGGCTTCATCCACGGGAAACTGATCGAACTCGAACAGCTGGATGAGGTACACCGAGCAGTCCCCCTGAAAGAAATCGCTGGTTGCGCGGTAATTGACAATTTTATCCCTGAATCTTTTCAACGCCGCCACCGGGGTTTCCTCGTCGACAACCATGCTGAATTCGCCGTGGCGTCGATCGGCCTCCATGACCTCCTCCTGGTTGGTGGCGTGAACAAATGTACCGATAAAATACATAAATATTCCTCCTTTTATTCGTTCCTGATTACAACCTAACTCGGATAAACCACAAATTATAATATCAAAATGCGAAGCGATTTCAAACGGCCCAATGCCAAATACCTGCGCCGTCCGGATATTTTTTCGTTATCCCCGCCTGCGCCGGGATGACGAGCGTTCTAAGCTAGCACGCCCCGACCCCTCGGCTATTTGATTTTTCGGTGATAAAATCACGACCTGTTTCTAATGAACCAGTCGATCAGCTGTCTGGCGATACTGATGCGCGGCGGTATGCCCGGCAGCTTTTCCCTGCGAAACCACCTGGCCTCGGTTATTTCGGTGCCGTCCACGCGTACCTCCCCGCCGGCGTAGTCCGCCAGAAAGGCGATCATCAGAGAATCCGGGAATGGCCACGGCTGGCTGCCGAAATAGCGGATGTTGTCGACCCGGATGCCGACCTCCTCCCCGATCTCCCGCTCGACGCATGCTTCGAGCGTCTCTCCGGGTTCCACAAATCCGGCCAGCACGCTAAAGAAGGGCAACTTGAAACGCTTGTTCCGGGCGAGCAGGATATGCTCATCCCTGATAACGGCAACGATGACGGCCGGTGAAAGGCGGGGATAGTTGATCAGGCCGCATGCAGGGCACATTTTCGCACGCTCGTCGCGTTTGTTTTCGCAGACGGTACCGCAGTTGCCGCAGTACTGGTGATTGCGGTTCCAGGTTGCCAGCTGGTTGGCCCTCCCGGCCGTCCAAACGGTTTCTTCGTCCAAGGCATTGAAAATCGAGCGCAGATTCTTGAATTCCAGCGCTTCCCCGGCGGCAGCGTCGCCCGGAACATCGGCGGCATAGCAGTGGCGGCCGTTGAGGCTTCCGATATACTGCCGGCGGGTCAACAGCTGCCTGTATGGTTCTATATCTCCGGTTGCGGGAATATGCAGCCCTTCGCCGGCCGTTGAAAAAAGCATCTTCCCATGGTTGAAAATGAACCAGAGGGCGGCGTCATCCAGGGTGGCTGGAAATTTGAAACCAGGCCTGAAACTCATGTATCCTCCTGACCGCTTGCACGGAGCTTCTCTCCAAAAGCACTGAACAAATACCAAATTCAAATGTTCAAGTATTCAAACCGTAAAAGCAGCGCAATCAGCATCTATCTTTTGCCCTTATGGGCGTTTATGTAACTGAAGGACCGGGGTATTTTAACTTAGAACACTCGTCATCCCCGCACAAGGGGGTATAGAAAGCTATTAGCCGCATGCCCTGGATCCCCGCCTGCGCGGGGATGACGAAAAAAACACCCAGACGCTGCAATTATTTGGTATTGGGCAGTTTGATATTGTTTAGCATGTTGATATTAGATATTATTATTTTCGGTTGATCCGGGTCAGGAAAACGTTCACCAGTCGGCTTGCTATAGCCTCACAGGTATACCCTGCTCGTGGAGGTGTGATTTTACGTCGGCAATGGGAACTTCGCGGCGGTGAAAAATGCCCGCCGCCAGCGCCGCCTCGACTTCCGTTTTTACAAACACCTCATGAAAGTGCTCGACACATCCCGCCCCGCTGGAGGCGATCACCGGAATGGAGACCGCCCTCTTTACGGCTTCGATCAGTTGGATATCGAATCCGGCATTGGTGCCGTCCCTGTCTATGCAGTTCAACAGTATTTCCCCGGCCCCCAGGTCTTCACAGACACGCGCCAGGGTGGCCGCATCGATATCACGGCCTTCTCTGCCGCCTTTGATGGTACACTGGTACCAGCAGTATCTTTCGCCCCCCGGACCCGGAATGGCGGTTTCTACGACAGGATGCCTGGTGGCATCGGGTGATTTCACATACACCCTGCGGGGGTCGATGGAAATAACCACCGCCTGGTTGCCGTAAACACGGGAAATCTGTTCGATTGCGCTTCGACCTGTTTTTTCGCCCCCTTCAAGATATTTTTCTGCGATCAGCACGGCATCGCTTCCAATGGAAACCTTGTCGGCGCCGGAACGGAAATATTCAGCAGCAACCTCCAGCGCCGTGTACTTCCTGCCCTCCTTGTCAATATAATCCCTGATGCCGCCCCCTATGGTCAGTGGCACAAACACGGTTTTGGACGTTTGTTCCAAGACCCGTAGCATGGGCATGTCCTCCAGGGGAAAATCGCGAAATCCGGTGATGTTCAGAAAGGTGATCTCATCGGCGCCCTCACAGTAGTACCTCCCCGCCAGTTCTACCGGCCGGCCCAAGTTGCGCACCGCCCCCTTTTCCCTGACGTCGTATTGATCGCCTTTTGTCACCACGAGATCTCCCTGGTCGTTGGCACGCACATCCAGGCAGGCGATGATCCTTTTAGCCAGCTGCGTTTTGGCGTGCCGGGGCGGAGCCATGGCGGTTTTTTCCGTGTCGTCCAGAAAATTTTTCAGCAGAGCCAACCCCGCATTTCCGCTCTTTTCGGGGTGGAACTGGGTTGCCGTGATGCTGCCCTGCTGGACACTGCTCACGAACTCGATGCCGTAATCGGAGGTGGTCAATGTCACCGCCGCGTCCTGTGGGTCAACGTAATAGGAGTGGACAAAGTAAAACTTATCGGAACCTGAAACCCCGTTCAGCACTGGTGAAGGCTTCTTAACATTGAGGCCGTTCCAGCCGATGTGGGGAACCGCCTCGCCTATGCGAAAGCGCTTTGCACAGCCCTTGAATATTCCCAGCCCCCTCACGCCGGGCGCCTCCTCGCTGGCTTCGAACAGCGCCTGCATTCCCAGGCACACGCCGAGGAAAGGCTTTCCCGATGCCAAAAACGCCTTCAACGGATCTATGAACTTCTTTTCCCCCAGGATATGCATCATGTTTCCGAAGCTGCCCACACCAGGAAAAACCAGTTTCCGGGCATCCAGTATGTCCTGGGGGCTCACAGCGACCCTCACGCTCTCACCCAGTCTCTCGATGGCATTGATGACGCTTCTCACGTTCCCCGCGCCATAGTCCAGCAGTGTAATCATTGGTAGGTCCTCTTATTTCAACCTGGCTCCGGTCCAGGTCGAAGAAATTGGGCTTGGCCACACTCGAATACCGTGGAGTAATGGAGTAATAGATCGCGGCACCACCATAAAAAAGGGCGGGAGCCTGTACCGCCCCCGCCCTTCAACAACATGTCGATAGTAATCAAGCGACCAGCGCTTTGGCTTTTTCCGATGCAGAAGCTGCATTGGCCCCATAGGCATCCGCCCCGATTTTTTCGATGAAATCCTGGGTCACGGGTGCACCGCCGGCCATGATTTTTACCTGATCGCGAACACCGGCTTCCTTCAGTGCCTCGATGGTTTCCTCCATCTTAGGCATCGTGGTTGTCAGCAGGGCCGACATGCCGACAATATCGGGATTGTGCTCCTTGACGGCCCCCACGAAATCCTGCGGCTTGATGTTGGTGCCAAGGTCGACGACCTTGAAACCGGCCCCCTGAAGCATCATAGCCACCAAATTTTTTCCAATATCATGGAGGTCGCCCTCGACGGTTCCGATCACTACCGTGCCTGAGCCGGCCCGGTCGCCTTCGGAAAGCAGGGGTTTGAGAATGTCCATGGCAGCATGCATGGTTCTGGCGCACAAAAGCACTTCGGGAATGAACATATCCCCCGCCTTGAACCGCTTTCCAACGACATCCATGCCGGCCAGCAGGCCGTTGTCCAGCACCTCTTTTGCCGGGGCTCCCCCGTCGATCGCTTCCTGCGTCAACTTGTTGACTTCGGCTTCATTGCCGGCAATCAACGCCTTCGCCATTTTTTCATACAGCTCGCTCATCTGCCCTCTCCTTTGCGGTTATTTTCCCCCAATAAATACGGATCACGCCGGATTCTTGAATTAGGCCTCTATAAAACAGGTCTTTTTCAATTTCAATCATTAAATCGCCTTTTTGCACATTTTTTACTCCCGGGAAACAGCTGATGAACGGATTGATTTTACAGCTAATTATTGAACCCTCCCCGCAGCAAGCTGCGGGGAATGCGCTTGCTATCTCGGTTCAAACAAAGCGTTTTTTGTGAGTCACCCGGTCGTAAGCACAGGGCAAGGAGCGTTCAAAATGACATACTGAACCGTCGAACCGAAAAGCAGCTTGCCCACCTTGGATCTCTTCTTGATTCCCAGAAAAATGAGATCGACTTTCTTTCTGACGGCATGCCTGATGAGCTGCTCGCCGGTTGTCCTCGAATCGACCAGGAGCTGCGTGTTGTAAGGAAGTTCCACATCCTCAAACAAGTCCCGGATCTGCGCTTCGAACGCATCCTCCCTTGCCTGGAGGCGCGAATGTTTGATCGGCTCCTCGCGGGTAATAGTCGACACGATCACAATCTCTGCATTCCAAACGGCAGCATGTTTTTGCGCCAGCCGTACCGTGTCCCTGGACGTGCTGGTGTCCTCATAGCAAACCATGAATTTCATTTGGTCCCCCCATGGGATCTCTTGGTATTTGCGCGGTTCCTGCGATAAACGCTATCGATTATTGGTAAAGCTCTCACCTAAGTTGAGCGCTCTGATTAGGTCTTGGTTTTTGACGATTTAATCGTTGAAACTAAATCAGAACAGGACAAGAGTCAAACAAAGAGTTGACCCGGTAGACAAATTTCTGCCTGAGTGAAGCGTTTCAAATTTGAAGACGAACAAATAATCGAATATTATTCTTGACATTATGATTTATTATGAATATTTTCCTTAAAATATAGGATTATGACGAATGATTGACGGAATTGATCTAAATATACTGAAGATACTCCAGAAGAAAGCTCGAATTCCCAATGTGGAGGTGGCCCGCCAGGTGGACATGGCCCCTTCTGCCGTCCTGGAACGCATCCGCAAACTGGAAAAACAGGGTTTTATAGACGGTTACGAGGTCCGGCTGAACCCGGAAAGATTCCGGCGTAATCTGGTGGCCTTTGTGATCGTCACCACCAAACACCCCAAGCAGCGAAGCAACACCGCCAAGCGGCTGTCGGACATACCGGGCGCACAGGAAGTCCACGAAATTGCCGGCGAAGACGGTATTCTGCTGAAAGTAAGGGTTTCCGACACGGTGGAACTTGGAAAGCTTCTAAAGGAAAAAATAGCCGCCATCGAGGCGGTGCATGCCACCCGGACCATGATTGTCATGTCCACCCTGAAAGAAACGGCGCGCATACCCATCGACGACATAGACGTCCACCCAGGTTGAGCGTTTCAAATGTAGCGTTTAATAAGGCAAAGAGGTGACTCATGATCAAAATCAACGAACATTATCTTAAACTGCAGACATCCTACCTGTTCGCCAATATCGGCAAACGCGTGGCCGCCCACCAGGCGGCCAACCCGGACCAGGAAGTCATCAAACTGGGTATCGGCGACGTTACCCGGCCCCTGCCCGACGCTTGCATACAGTCCTTTCACCGGGCGGTGGACGAAATGGCCCATGCCCCGTCATTTCACGGGTATGGCCCCGAACAGGGATACGACTTCTTGAGGGAAAAGATCGCCCAGAACGATTTCAGGGAACGGGGAGCCCTGATCGATGCGGATGAGATCTTTGTCAGCGACGGAGCCAAGTGCGATACAGGCAATATCCAGGAAATTCTGTCCACGGATATCCGCGTCGCCATCCCCGACCCGGTTTACCCGGTGTACGTGGACACCAATGTCATGGCCGGGCGTACCGGCACCTTTGACGACGGCAGGTTCAGGGGGCTTACCTACCTCGAGGGAACACGGGACAACGGATTCGTCCCCGATCTTCCCGACGCGCCGGTGGATCTGATCTACCTCTGCTACCCCAACAACCCGACCGGCGCCGTCATCACCAAGGATCAGCTTAAAGGATGGGTGGACTATGCCAGGCAAAACCGCGCCCTGATCCTCTATGACGCCGCGTATGAAGCCTTTATCAGAGACAATGCCCTTCCCAAAACCATCTACGAAATCGAAGGGGCTAAAGAGGTTGCCGTCGAGTTCCGCAGCTTTTCCAAAACGGCCGGCTTTACCGGAACCCGTTGCGCCTTCACCGTCGTTCCCAAGGAATGCCGGGCTTACACGCAGGATGGCCGGGAATACAGCCTGTTTGAATTGTGGCACCGCAGGCAGTCAACCAAATTCAACAGCGTTTCCTACCCCGTGCAGCGGGCCGCCGAAGCGGTCTACACCCCGGAAGGGCAGTCTCAGACCCGCGAACTAATCGACTACTACCTGAAAAATGCCGCTCTGATTTTGGAAAAAGTGGGCCGCATGGGATTCGACTGCATCGGCGGTAAAAATTCCCCCTACATCTGGGTGGACTGCCAAATGGATTCATGGGACTTTTTCGATCTCCTGCTGAACAAGGCCGGGGTGGTCTGTACGCCGGGAGAGGGGTTCGGCAAATGCGGCCGTGGATTCATTCGCATCAGCGCCTTCAACGAGCTCGAGAATGTGGAAAAGGCGATGCAACGGATGGCGGACGCCCTCGGTTGACACCTAAGCAGGCAAAAAAAGGTGGCCAAATGGCGGAAACGGAATTGAAGATCAGACGTTAGGAACGTGGGACAGCCTGTTTATCCTTGCCGTTTTGTTTCGCCGCCTCTTTTATCGCTCTAACCACGAAATACACCAAACACCCGATAGGAGAACGGGCACACATGCCAATGTCAGCATCATTCAAAGAAAGGCTGTTTCCGACGCTCAAGGAAATTGTCGACCACTTTGGAACGCCTTTTCACATATACGATGAAACCGGTATCCGTGAAACCGGCAATACCCTGGTCCGGGCCTTTTCCGGTCTGAAAGCCTTCAGGGAATTTTTCGCGGTAAAAGCCCTGCCCAACCCGCGCATTCTCGGTATCATGCGCGAGATGGGGTTCGGGTTCGACTGCAGTTCCATCCCCGAACTCCTGCTGAGCCGGCAGGTAGGCGCCGAGGGCGGGGACATTATCTTTACCTCCAACAATACAACCGCTGCTGAATTCGAGGCGGCGGCTGCCGATGGAGGATGCATCCTCAACATCGATGATCTTTCCCTGATGGAACGGGTCCCCCGGATGCCGGACCTGGTCTGTTTCCGCTTCAACCCCGGTGCCGAACGGAGTGGCAACAGCATCATCGGGTTGCCGGCCGAATCCAAGTACGGTGCGACGCGGGAGCAGCTGGTCAGCGCTTACAAGGGCGCCAGGCGAAGAGGCGCAACACGCTTCGGGCTCCACAGCATGCTGGCTTCCAATGAGTTGGACTACACCTACATGGTGGAGACGGCCCGCATGCTTTTGGATACAGCGGAGTATATCGCAGACAGCCTGGACATCCAATTCGAGATGATCAATATCGGCGGCGGGTTCGGTATTCCCTACAAACCCGAGGAACCGCCATTAGACCTTACAGCCATGGCCGATGAAATTATCGATCTATTCAACCGGTTCGGCGACCGCAACGGGTATGTCCCACAGCTTCACATGGAAAGCGGCCGCTATATGACGGGCCCTCACGGAGTCCTCGTTGCCACCGCCATCAACCGCAAGGACATTTACAGAACCTATATAGGCATCGATGCCTCCATGTCCGCTTTGATGCGGCCCGGCATCTACGGGGCTTATCACCACATCGACGTCCTCGGAAAGGAAAAGGAAAGCGTCGTGGAGACGGTGGATGTGGTGGGGGCCCTTTGTGAAAACAACGACAAGTTCGCCATACAAAGAGAGCTGCCCCGCATCGGCAACGGAGACATCCTCTGCATTCAAGACACCGGCGCCCATGGCCATGCCATGGGGTTCAACTACAACGGCCGGCTGCGGCCCAAGGAATTGCTCTTGCGTTGCGACGGGTCGGTCGAATTGATCCGCCGGGAAGAGACCGTCGCCGACTACTTTGCTACGCTCGACTTTCAGCCCGACGTCACGACACCCGCCAAACCCGTCAGGAACGCCGCCTGACATTCACAATCACGGGGAATCACAGAGACAACGGGAATGTGAAGATAAATTTTATCTAATCACGATTCGCCAGACACTCATTCAGGAAGGCCTCCATGCGTGCATTGGCCTGCGAGGCAATCTCTATCGGGAAAAGATTAAAGGCATGAATGCCCCCGGGATAAAGAGCCAGCCCGGAGGGATTTCCGGCAGCCAGATGATAGTCCACACTGCGGGTAGCCACCTGGCAGGCTTCGGCCAGTCGAACCAAACCGACATCCGAGTGGTGTGCCCGGCCCAGCACCCAATTAATTAGGAATCGAGAACCGACACGGTTTGGCGGAGGATCTCCTTTTCTTCATCGGTGGGGATCACCAGGATCGATACGTCAGCCCCTTCCACGTGTATCGCCCGTGCCTTTTTACCGGCCGAACCATTTCTTTCCGGATCCAGCCGGATACCCAGCCGGCCCATGCCCGGACCGCCGTTGCACACCATTTCACGGATCACGGCGGCATTCTCGCCGATTCCGCCCGTAAACACGACCGCATCCAGACCGTTCATGACGGCCGTGTAGGCCCCCAGGTATTTCCGTACCTGGTGAACGTACACCTCAACGGCCGCCGCTGCCCGTGCATCGCCTTTTTCCATGGCCGCCAGGACATCCCTCACGTCACTGCTGCCTATTCCGGCCATGCCCAGGAAACCGCTTTGTTCGTTGAGCAGTGCGTTCACCTGCTCCGCGGTCAGTCCCTTGTGCATCATCAGGTGGATAACGATGGCCGGATCGATGCTCCCGCTGCGGGTTCCCATGACGGTCCCCTCCAGTGGGGTAAACCCCATGCTGGTGTCAACGCTCCTGCCTCCGTCCACGGCGGTGATGCTGCTGCCGTTTCCCAGGTGGCAGGTGATTATTTTCAGCGTCTCTATCGGCCGGCCCATGATGCGGGCGGCCTCGTGGCTGACATAACAGTGACTGGTACCGTGAAATCCGTAGCGGCGGATTTTATCCTCGGTGTACAAGTGATAGGGAAGCCCGTAGAGAAAGGCGCTTTCCGGTATGGAGGCGTGGAAAGCCGTGTCGAAAACGGCCACCTGGGTCGTTTCCGGAAAACTGTTCTGGGAGGCCTCTATCCCCTCCAGGTTGGGTGGATTGTGCAGCGGGGCCAGGGCGGCACAGTTTCGAATGATATCCTTGACACGTTCATCGATGACGACGGAAGCATTGATTTTTTCTCCGCCGTGAACGACGCGGTGGCCGACGGCTGCCACCGCCTGTCTGCTCTCGAGCACCCCGTGTACCGGGTCAATCAAAAATGCGACAATCCGGGATACCGCCTCGTGTGTGTTTTTCACTACGGCCGCCCGGGTAAATTTCTTTCCCCTGCGGGTCGTGGCGGTCATCTGCGTGCCCTCGAGGCCGATGCGCTCCACGATGCCTTTGGCCAGGACGGTTTCATCCCTGATGCTGAACAGGGTAAACTTGACCGAAGAACTTCCTGCGTTGATCACGAGTACGGCTCTTTTACTCTGTGTAGACATCCGCCGCCTCCAGGGCCTTGTCCATGATGGCCACGCCTTCATCGATTTCATCCTTGGTGACGATCAACGCAGGCGCCATGGCAATCACATTTGCCGGATTGGCTGCCATGGCCATCATGCCCAATTCGCCGAGCCTTTTGGCCACTTCAAGCTTGGGGTTCATACCCGATCGGATTTTTGCATCCAATGGAATCAGCGGTTCTCGGGTCTTCTTGTTCCGCACCAGCTCAACACCAACAAAAAGTCCAAGCCCGCGGATATCGCCTACACAGGCGTGTTTATCCTCGAGCTCCATTGCTTTTTCCAGCAGATATCGACCCATTTTTTCGGAATTTTCGATCAGATTGTCTTCCTCATAGATGGAAAGCACTGCCAATGCAGCAGCACAACCCAGCGCATGCCCGGCATAGGTTGCGCCATGACTGAAAAATTGCTCCTTGAAGCGATCGCCGATGTGTTTGCGAGCGATAGTTGCGCCAAGGGGTACATATCCCGATGTCAAGCCCTTGGCCATGGTCATGATATCCGGTACCACGTCCCAATGGTCCATAGCAAACCACTTCCCGGTCCGGCCGAACCCACTCATCACTTCGTCGGCAATCATGAGGATATCCCATTTATCGCATACCTCCCGGAGCCTGGGGAAATACTCGGGGGGCGGCACGATAACTCCGTTGGCACCGGTCACTGGCTCGAAAATGATCCCAGCCACTTTTTCACTTCCCCCTTCCAGCTCAATTACGTCGTCGACATATTTTACGCATTGCAAATCACAATCAGGATAGCTTTGACCAAACATGCATCGATAACAGTACGGTTGGGGGACGGTAACCAGTTCCGTTCCCCCAAGAACCTGGGCCCAGCCCCTGGCGTCCCCGGAAGACACGGTCATGGAAGTTGCGGTTCCACCATGGTAGGTTCGATAGCGGGTCAGCAGTTTTCTCCTGCCGGTATATTGATGACAGATTTTTATTGCAGCCTCATTGGCCTCGGTTCCGCCCAGCGAGATAAACGAGCGAGAAAGATCTCCCGGAGTGATCATTTCCAGCATTTTAGCAAGTTTGGCCCGCGGTGCCGTGGACATGCTCGGAGCAAAACTGGAAAGGGTTCTTGCCTGCTCGCAGATGGCGTTGATGACGCGCTCGTCCTGATGGCCGATATTGTGACTCACGAAGCAGGAGCTGAAGTCCAAACGTTCCCGTCCGTCTTCCGTGGTGAAGCGCACCCCCCTGGCGGAAACCACCCGGGGAGGCGATTGGTCAGGTTGGAAGGACCATGACTGGAAATTGTTTTCCACTTCGTAGCGGTCCAGATCTTCTTTTGCAGAGGGAATGTTTCTTAAATCGATCATGATTTTATCTCCATCAATTCATTTGGAACAATCTTTACGCCGCAGAAAAAGCGTATCGGTAGGATATCAAAAGGGCATGGCCATAGAAGTCAATAACCATGCCCCTTAACGGTCAACATTGGCGAAACCTGCTGCGTCTTATACGCCTTTCTGGGGGCGCATGTCGGCGATGTCGATTCCCGCAACGGCAACCGGTGCGGTCATGGCATCCCGGCGGAACGGTTCGCCCAGTTCCTGGTTCGTCAATACCTCGATGATCGTGGTAACGCCGTCTTCCATCTGGGCCTTGACAGCGTCATTGAGGGTATCGGTGAGGCTTTCCGCGGTCATTACCTGGACACCCTGCAAACCGCAGGCTTTGGCTATACCGGCGTACGAGACATTACTATTCAATTCCGTTCCCACGAAGTTATCACTGTACCAGAGGGTGGTATTGCGTTTCTCCGCCCCCCACTGGTAGTTGCGGAAAATGACCATGGTGACCGCCGGCCACTCATCGCGTCCGCAGGCCGTGAGTTCGTTCATGGAGATACCGAAGGCTCCGTCGCCGGCAAAACCGACCACCGGCACATCGGGTTTGGAGATCTTGGCGCCCAGGATGGCCGGAAAACCGTAGCCGCAGGATCCGAACATGCCCGGGCCTAAATATTTACGTCCCTCTTCGAAGGCCGGATAGGCATTGCCGATGGCGCAATTGTTGCCGATGTCCGAGGAGATAATGGCCTCTTTGGGCAAGGCTGCAACGATGGCACGCCAGGCCATGCGAGCCGTCATTTTTTCGGGCTCCCGTTTTTGGCAGCGCTCGTTCCAGGTGGTGCCGAGATCATCCAGTTCATGATCCATGGTGGCCAGTTCTTTCTGCCAGTCTTCCTTGGCTTTTGCCAAAGCGGCTTTTCGTTTTTCACGGTCGATGTCACCGGCCGTATCGGACAGTTGCGTGAGGATCGATTCGGCGACTTTCTTGGCGTCGCCGACAATCCCCACCGTAATCGGTTTCGTGAGACCGATGCGGTCGGGATTGATTTCGACCTGAATAATCTTGGCACCGTGCGGCCAGTAGTCGATGATGCCGTAACTGGGCAGTGTCGAAAACGGATTGAGGCGGGTGCCCAGCGCCAACACCACGTCAGCTTTGGAAATCATCTCCATTCCGGCTTTACACCCGTTGTAGCCCAGGGGGCCGGCAAACAGCCGGTGGCTGCCCGGAAAGGCGTCATTGTGCTGGTAGCCGCAGCAGACCGGGGCATCCAGACGTTCCGCCAGCGCTTTGGAGGCTTCGATGGCCCCGCCGAGCACGACGCCGCCGCCGTTCAAAATGACGGGGAACTTGGCATTGGACAGAAGTTCCGCCGCCTGGGCCACAGCCCCCTCACCACCGGCCGGACGTTCGAATTCGACAATGGGAGGCAGTTCGATCTCGACAACCTGGGTCCAGAAGTCGCGCGGAATGTTGATCTGGGCCGGCGCTGAAGCGCGCTTGGCCCGCAGGATGACGCGATTGAGCACCTCGGCCACGCGGGACGGGTGAAGCACTTCTTCCTGATAGGCAACCATGTCCTCGAACATGGACATCTGCGGCACTTCCTGAAAACCGCCCTGACCCATTGTCATGTTGGCCGCCTGGGCCGTGATCAGCAAAAGAGGCGTATGGTTCCAGTAAGCCACCTTAACCGGTGTGACAAAGTTGGCGATACCGGGGCCATTCTGTCCGACGAGCATGCTCATTTTGCCGGAAGCGCGGGTGAACCCGTCCGCCATCATGCCGGCGCTGTTTTCATGGGCGCAATCCCAGAACGTGATCCCGGCCTTGGGAAACAAATCGGTTACCGGCATCATCGCCGAACCGATGATGCCGAACGCGTTGTCGACGCCATGCATTTGAAGGACTTTGATAAACGCTTCTTCGGTGGTCATTTTCATCTTAGCCATAATTTTTCCTCCTGAAGTTATTGAACATAATGCTGATTGCTAACAACCATCAACCCCTGAGTCAGCCTCGAGGGCAGGGTTTAAGTAAACATTATCTGACGCCGTCATTGACGGCGTCGGGCCGGATGAAGTTATCCGGATAGTTGAATTTCCAATGAACATCCTTGAGATACTCGGATGCTGCCTTACCTCCGCCCTCCCGCAACAGATTTAAAAAGATACCGTGTTCTTCCACGATGGCGCGTTTAAACCGGTCCCGGTAGCTTTTCATGGCAAATCCGAACAACCGTAGCTTCAGGTTGCCCACATAGGATGTCAGTTCCGTATTGGCGCAAAGGTCCAGAAACACCTTGTGGAATTGACTGTTGGTCTCGTGAAACTGGCGGTTTTTGCCCTTCTCGACGGCCTCGAGCATGTTGCGGTTGCAACGCTCCATTTCATCGATCTTTGCATCGTCGATCCGATCGAATACGTGCATGAGGGCTTGGGACTCCAAGGCTCCGATTATCTCGAAAAGATCCAGCAGGTCATCGTAGGTCAGGACATTGATCAGGACACCCCTCTGGGGCATAATCGTAACCAGCCCTTGAACCTCCATCTGAGCCAGGGCCTCGCGCAGCGGCGTCCGGCTGACGTTCAGCTCCTCCGTCAGTCGTCGCACGTTGATAAGCGAACCGGGTTTCAGTTCGCCCTTCTCGATCAGAGCGACCAGATAGTCGAAAATCTCCTTACGCAGGCTCCAATTGTTTTTGGTTGTAATCGGTGACATAATTTCGGACGCACTCTCCTGCAAGCACACTGGGATCATTGGATACTAGGATCCCAGTTGTTTGTCAATAAAAAAACGCTCTCCAGCAAATTTTACAAGACGATGCCGAAATGAAAAGGATGCGCCTGTGAACCTTTGATTCCGCCAAGGAAGCAATTTCTCTACACGGCAGCCTGGTTTCCGACAAATACTCCCCGGCGTTGCAACGGTGGAATAAACCCGGACTTCCTATTCCTATCGGCGGGCCCGTCCCCCGGCATAGGCTGCCGACTCGAGCTCGATCAAATATTCCTTGAGGTGCAGACCGCCGGCGAAGCCGGTCAGCTTCCCGTTGCTGCCGACGACCCTGTGGCATGGAATGACGATCGGAATCGGATTTTTGCCATTGGCGGCACCGACGGCCCGGCAGGCTTTCGAATTGCCGATTTCATCGGCGATATCCTGATATGCAACCAGGACCCCGTAAGGGATGCCCTGCAGGGCCCGCCAGACCCTCCGCTGAAAATCGCTACCCTGCGGGGCGAGCCGCAGGTCGAAGCGTTTCAGGCTGCCCGCAAAATAGGCCTTCAGCTGAGCGGCCGCCTCCCCCATGAACCGGCGGTCCCGTTTCCAATCGGCACCGATGGGAAACGGCTGATTCCCCTGCTGGAAATTGATGCGCCGGATGCCGTCCTCGTCCCCGGCAACCAAAAGTTCGCCCAACGGCGTGTCGATCAGGTCGTAACGCATGGCAAGTCCTTTCTCGATGAATTGGATGCTTTCAAGATCTTTTAGGCCTATCTGCAATATCAAGGCGTGGGCATTGGCCGGCAAGTCAACCCGAACCGGCCGTCATTCTCCCCTGAAAACCGGATCCCGTTTTTCAAGACGGGCGGTCAAGGCCTCCTGAAAATCGGCACCGCTGAAAAGACGGTTCAGAACGACGTTTTCCCGGTCCAATGCCTGGGTGACCTCTTCTATCAGGGCTTTTTGCAGCATGGCCTTGGTTTGACGCACGGACTGCCAGGGGCCTCTGGGCGGCACCAGATCCAGCATCCGCTCGCGCACAAAAGGCATCAGTTCGTCGTGGGGCAGCACTTTGTTGACGACACCCATGGCCGCCATCTCCTCGGCACTGAGCTTTTCCCCGAAAAACATGATCTCCTTTGCTTTCTGGAATCCCACCAGCCTCGGGAGCAAAAAGCTCGAGGCCAATTCAGGCGCTATGCCCAGCCTTACAAACGGGAGCCGCGCCCAGGCATATTCGGAAGCATAGATCAAGTCGGCACAAGCCAGGGGGATCGTAAAGCCGCCGCCGATTGCCAGGCCGTTCATGGCCACGATAACGGGCTTGTCCAGCCGCCACATCCTGAGACACAGCTTTTTCAGAGCGATGTCCTGAAAGTCGATGCGGCGTTTGGTCTCCTCGTCCAGAGCTTCCACTTCCGAAAAATCGAAATAGCCGCCGCTGCTGAAGGCCTCCCTGGTAGGATCGTCGCTGTTCGGGTCCTTGGCACCGGTTATGATCAGCCCCTTGACACCGTCGTCCAGCGCGGCTTGTTCGACCGCATCGCCCAGCTCCAACGTAAGAACGATGGTCAGGGCATTTTTTATCTCCGGCCGGTTCAGGGTTATCTGGGCAATGCCCGTCTCGTCATCCTTTGCGTATATGATGTTTCTAAACGATCGACCTGTCATATCCTCCTCCCCAGCACGTAAGCGTATTTCCAAACCGTATGAATCGGAATTGACCCCATCGTTGCATAAACAACATGGCAAAGAATAGATAATATGTTGTAATAATAACCAAAATTCTAACGATAGTACCATTTCGCGGATATTACCACAGGTGAATTCCACGGATGGTGTCTATTTTTCCATGTTGTTTACCCTTCGGGAAAGCCTGAGGACTTCAGATTCTACGTTGCTGTAGGCTAACCGCTTTGTAGCGCAGGGATTTATCCCTGCATTTTGGCCGAATGTCAACCCCACAGCGGCTAAGCGCCTTTTCTGAATTTTTCCGCCGCCTCTTCGAGCAGGACCCGGGTGTCAGCCTGGAACCAGCAGTCCAGGAAACGTTCGTGCTGTTCGACGTAGGTCCGTTCGAACTTGTCGCGGATGATTTCCACCCGGGCGGCTTTCATCGCCCTGAAGGCCCCGCCCGGATGCGCGGCGATGGAAGCCAGCCTTGCAAGCGCCCTTTCCACGGCAAAGCCCGGTGCAACCACCTCGTCCACCAATCCCGTGTCCAAAGCCTGTTCCGCCTTGACGAACTCGCCGTGGTAAAGCATTTCCTGGGCCACCGGGCGGCTCACGGTCTGCTCCAGCATCATCAGAGCGAGGCAGGGCACCGGAATCCCCAGCTTGATCTCGTTCAGGCCCATCAGCTTCTTGCCGGCGGCGGCGATGCGAAAATCCGCGGCCAATCCCAGGATGGTGCCGCCCGCTATGGCGTGCCCCTCGATGGCCGCGGCCGTGGGCAAGGGCAGCGTGAACAAATCGAGCGTTGCCCTCTCAAAGGCATGGATAAATGCCCGCATGCCCTGCCTGTCCA
>JAJDNW010000080.1 GCA_022340465.1 Deltaproteobacteria bacterium
TACGCTGGTCGACTGGGATGTTTCAGCTAATACGACGGATCTCGATGATGGCGACTGGAATGTCTATATACTCAAATATGGCAACTGGCATGCCGCCTACATCGATTATGGAATTCTCGGCTCAGGTGACTTCGGACCCGATGGCTTGCTGGACGCTGCCACCTCTACCGGGCAGGATGTGAGCCACATTTCATTTCTTGACGTAGACTATAACTGGACACGCTTTGTCCCGCAAAGAGAAACGATTCCAGAACCGGCGACGATGTTGCTCCTCGGTACCGGGCTGATCGGCCTGGCTGGAATTGGAAGAAGAAGATTCAGAAAATAATCTGAAAATAGCCACCAAAAAAAGCGGAACGGCAAGCTGCCGTTCCGCTTTTTTATTGGCGAAAGCCGCTGTTTTTCAAACGACAATAACGGTTGAAATAGATCACCCGGGCATGCCCGGAATCCTTACTGTTTCGGCCCTTGACCGGTCAACCATTCACACTCCAAGGCAAACTTTCACGTGATTGATTGGATGAATTCATTCAACCACGGGTAAACCCGTGGCCGTCTGCCTTCGACCGCATAACCTTTGCAACCTAAATGCTATCGACTTTCCCATGCGGGCCATTGAAAAACATTAGGGGATTGAATTCGGATCCAACACCACCCTGAAGCCAAGAGTATTAAAACTTTCTGCAGGCAACGAGACAGCTCTATTAGCCGAGCGGCAGGCTTTGGACACACCTAACCAAGAACCACTGCGAATGACCCTTTTCTCCCCTGTAGCCGGCCCTGCTGGATCCGTTTCATCACCTGCATAGTCACCATACCGGTCGCGGCACCACTCCCACACGCTGCCGTGCATGTCGTGAAGCCCCCAGGCATTGGCATCTTGCTGCCCCACGGTGGTCGTTCCCGCGCAATCCGGCCCTCCGGGGCTAAAATCCTCGCAACCGGGATAAGACACGCTGTCATTGAAACAATACCATCCTAAAACATCCAGGTCTTCTTCAAAGGCACATGCTTCCGAGGACTGGGTACTTATGCCGTCGTTTGCAAAAGCGCTTGCGCTCCCGGCCCGCGCCGCATATTCCCACTCCGCTTCTGTGGGCAGGCGATAGGTCCCTTCCCCCAAAAGGTTCAGGGCGTCTACAAAATCATTGGCATCCTGCCATGAAACCTGCTCGACCGGGCAACCGGGGCCGCAATTCTGAAACCGGGAGGGATTTGTGCCCATCACTCCCTCCCACTGCCCCTGGGTCACCTCGGTCACTTGCATGTAAAAATTTTGCGTCAGGGTGACTTGGTGTTCGGTTTCATCGGGATCCCTTCCCAATTCGGTATCCGGGCTGCCCATGGTGAACGTCCCGGCGGGAATGAGGTTGAAGCCCATGCCCAGGCTGTTGTAATAGTCCGCAGTGCAGACCGTACCACTGGAACAGTCATTATCATCACAGTCGATGTCAAGGTTGCAGTTGTTGTCCAGCAGGTCGGCGCATATTTCGGCAGCGCCCGGATTGACAGCGGCATCGCCGTCGTCACAGTCCGTGTTGTCGGCCACATAGCCGGCCGGCCGGGTTTCGGCCTCGGATGATATTGCCGGGTCTCCATAGCCGTCGCCGTCGCTGTCCAGGTACCAGGTCTGCAGGTCGCCGTCATCGTCCCCGCCGCCTCCGCCGCCGGAACAGCCCACCAGCACCAGCAGGGCAACGGACAGGAGGACACCAAAAAGCTTGCCATTTCTCGAAATCAATACCTTCATTCCCATAATTCAAACTCCGTTTCGATGTTAGTCAAGGCACACCCTGTGTCAAGATCCCCACTCGAGTGTTCAGGGGGATGGTTTTTTTTACGGTTATCCTTGCACAGTATTGGCTAAAATTCCAGCATTTCATAAAATCATGACTCACGATGTTATGAACCGCGACTTCCGTCTTCGCTCTACGAGCTGCGCCGCGACGAGTCGCCGCTACAATTATCCCAACAAAAATGAGCCCGTAGCTGATAGCTCACAGTTCATGGCATGCTATCAGCTATGACCTATGAACTATGACCTATGAGCTATTACCTATGAGCTATGAGCTACGACCTATGACCTATCAGCTTTCTCCCCCTTGAATCCTGAGCTTTCGGCTTTCGCCGAAGGTGGTTGATTTCATGCGTGTCAGTTGTCAATATATTGGTATCCGGCCGCCGTCAGCGCCTCGATTGCCCGCGCCGTGACCGCCTCTTTAAAAAGGATGTAATCCGTGTCGAAGGTGGACACGGCGAAGATGCTGATCCCTTCTTCAGCCAGCGCCCCGGCCATCCCGGCCAGGATGCCGGTCAGGCCGAAGTCCAAGGGTCCCAGAACCCGGATCCCGGCCCACCCCGCTTCCCTTTCCGTACCGGCCAGCTTGACCGCGGCGGGCACGACGATGGACAGTTCCTCACGGGTGCGTACGACCGCGAAAAAGGGGCTTTCGAGCACACCTTTGGGAACGGCCGCGTCAGGCGGCAGGCGGTGGATGTTGAACGTTTCCTTTAAAAGGGTGAATGGTATCGGGGTCATCCGCCTCCCTTAGACGTTAGGGACGTTGATAAATATATAAATAACTTCCCCATTAAAGAAATATTTTGTCAACGCATATTTCTTTTCCCAATTGTCCGGGGGTCGAAAGCGTGCCGGCAGCGGGGGCAATACAGTTCGGAGTCGTCGATGCGGCAGCGCATCCGCTTCAAGGGTTGGCCGCAATTGGGGCAATGAATTGCGGACTCGTCAACGGCATTGACCGGGTTCGTCTCCTGTTCGCTCATAGCATTCGACCTTTTTTATTTTAGGGAACCATTATTTCCATTTACTTTCAAATGGATTGAACACTCCCCGCAGCAAGCTGCAGGGAATGCGCTCGCTATCTCGGTTCAAATAGCGGCAACCCCTCGTTTGGCAGGGGCAGGCTCTCGACAATCGCTCAGATTAGGTGAAAATTCCCCGCCTCACACGACCTCTTCTTTCGCATACACGTTGGCGATGCAGCACAGAAAGGTGACCGGTTCCTCCCCGACATTCTTCATCCCGTGGGGTTCCATGCTGGGAATGTAGATGAAATCGCCGGGACCGGTGAGGCAGGTCTCGAGCTTCTCTTCCGTCTCCATGTCGTACCGGTAGCACTCGCAGCGGCCGCCCAGAATGTACATGGTCTGGTGGTAGAAATGGTTGTGCACGGGAATCTCACCGCCGGGCTGAATGGTAAAGTAGCGCAGACCGTACTCCGGGTACCCGGTGCCGTCGTCGCCGCATTTGGACAGCCAGCGGATGCTGGTGCCGATCACGTCCCGCGGCCGCCCCTTGAAGGGAAATTTTTCGATGCTCACGTCTTCCTTGTCCTTGAAATTGGCCACTTCCATGCAAGAACCTCCTTTGTTTGGATCTTCCGTGGGACCAGGGTAGCTCGTAGCTCATAGCTGATAGCAGATAGCATGCCATGAGCTGTGACCTGTGAGCTACGAGCTATGATCTATGACCTATGAGCTTTTTCCCTTGACCCCTGGGATCCTTGAACCCTATTTTAGGGCAGGTTAAGCGCCTCTTATTGATACGCTCAGTTTAGGTGAAAATAACCATACAACAGTAATGAACAGACCAAAAGGACTGCCAATGAACAGCAGTGATCTCCAGCAGTTTATCGACCGTCACAATGTAAACGCCGCCATTATCAGGCTGGAATCCCACACCCCCACGGTCGGCGACGCCGCCCGCGCCCTCGGCGTGGCAACCGACCAGATCATCAAGTCGCTGGTTTTCCACGTGAACGGCAGCCCCCTGCTGGTGATCAACAACGGGCTGGCGCGCGTGGACCGCAGGAAACTGGCGGCCTACCTGGGCGTGGGCCGCAAAAAGGTCAAGTTCGCCGCCCCGGATCAGGCCCTCGACATCAGCGGGTACATCGTCGGCAGCATGCCCCCCTTCGGTCACAAGGAAAAAATGCGCACCCTCGTCGACACGGCCGTAACCGGCCTCACGACGCTGTACGGGGGCGGCGGCGACATCAACGCCATGATGCGCATGACGCCGGATGAGCTCACCGCGGTTACCCAGGCAGAGATTGCCGATCTATCAGAATAACCACAAAGTCGCATAAACAATAGGGCAAACAACGAATAACAATCTGAAAAGGATGATATCTATTTTGCCATGTTGTTTACCCTTCGGGAAAGCCTGAGAACTTCAGATTCTGCGTTGCTGAGGGCTCGAAGTAAAGAACGACGGC
>JAJDNW010000081.1 GCA_022340465.1 Deltaproteobacteria bacterium
CAGTGGCAGGTTACGCGGATGGACATCACGGCCGCTGAATACGGCCGCGGCATCCTGATTTTTTCGCTGGCGCTGTTCGTGATTTTTTTCCTGGGGTCCGGCGTGTTGAACCGGTTGATCAGCCGGTCGATTGCCGATCCGGTCAACGCCATCATGGCATCCATCAACGCGGTCAAGGCCGGAAATTTCAACACCCGGATACCGGTGGTGAGCAGTGACGAGGTGGGCGCCCTGGGGGATGCCGCCAACGACATGATCCGGGGTCTTTCCGAAAGGGAGCTTTTGCGGGATGCCTTCGGCAAATACGTGGCCCCGGAAGTCCGGGATGAAATATTGAGCGGACGCACCCCCCTTGACGGTGAGTTGCGATACGTCACGGTGCTGTTTGCGGACATCCGGGATTTTACGCCCATGACCGAGTCTCAGGACCCCAAGCGAGTCGTCAAAATATTGAACAGCTATTTTGCGACCATGGCCGCGGCGATCAAGGCGCAGTCCGGCCTGGTATTGCAGTATCTGGGGGATGAGATCTATGCCGTGTTCGGTGCGCCGGTGCATATCGACAGCCATCCGGCCAAAGCCTTCAGGGCCGCCTTGGATATGAAAAAGCGGCTGGCAACGCTCAACCGTGATTTTCAGGAAAAGGGCTGGCCGCAACTCAGACACGGCATCGGCATTCACACGGGTGAGGCCGTGGTTGCCAACATCGGCAGCCCCGAGCGTTTGTCCTACCTGCTGGTGGGCGACACGGTCAACCTGGCTTCCAGGCTGCAATCCCTGACCAGGGATATCGGCTGCGAAGTCCTTTTTTCAGAGGCCACCTTCCAGTATCTCGGTGCTAAGGACATGGCTGACGCAGCCGTCAAACCCGTTCCCCCCATGCACGTCAAAGGCAAGCGTCTGCCGGTTGCCTGCTACAAAATTAGTTAATGATAACGTTCGGTAACGCCGTGTTTTGGTGCGGCCACCGGTGGCGGGTCAGCGCATCACGTGCAGGCTTCGAGGTGCGATAGCGCAGCAAACAGGCATGCCGGGCGAGAGGTTCATTTGAACGACCTGACTGGTAGGCGCAATGGCTCTGAGTTGGCGGGTTTTCGATCGAAGACGCACATCACTGAAAACTCCTTGATGCACGACGGATGCAACCACAGCCGGCAGGCTGTTTTCTTTGCCATTCCCATGGGTACCGGCCTCATGGGTTGCCACCTTCAATTTGACATCCTCGGGGCGAAAGGCCACATGACCGGTCCCCGAGGCAGCTGGCGACGCCAACCAAAGGGTGTCTTTTTCCAGGTGGGCAACCGGGCCGTCAAACGTGGCTGGATAGATGTTGTGCATGCCGACGAAGCGGGCTACAAACGGTGTTTCCGGGCGATGAAAAATATCATCGGCGTTTCCGGTCTGCTGGAGACGGCCCTGGTCGATGATGGAAATTCGCTGGGCCAAATAACGGGCTTCGCCGAAGTCGTGGGTGACCATCAGGACCGATATGCCGGTTTCCGCATGCAGCTGTTTGAGAATGTCACGGATTTCTTCTCTGAAATTGGGGTCCAGGGCCGACAGGGGTTCGTCCAGCAATAGGACCTTGGGTTCGACCACCAGGGCACGGGCCAGGGCCACCCGCTGCTGCTCGCCCCCGCTCAGGTGGGTCACGGATCGTTGCAGCAGATGGTCGAGCCCGAGCGAAACCACCAGTTGATCGAACCGTTCCTGAATCTTTTTTGGGTTTGTTTTTCGGTATCGAAGCCCGAATTCGATGTTGGCCCGGACATTCAAGTGGGGAAACAGCGCGCTGTCCTGATAGACAATCCCGATGCCGCGCTGTTCAGGGGCCAGACGGGTGACGTCGCTGCCGTTGATCCAGATTTCTCCATGGGTGATGGGCAGAAGACCGGCAATGGATTCCAGGATCAGGGTTTTTCCGGCACCGGTGGGGCCCAGCAGAACGAAAAACTGGCCTAGCGCCACCTCGAGATCGATATGCGCAAGGGAAAAGCTGGGGAGTTCAACGTTCAGATCTTTTATTTGAATCACGATCCTATCCTTTGGCCGGCCGGGCAAACAGCCGCAGCAACAAAAAGAGCAACAGGCAGACCAAAATCAGCCAAACCGCCACCGGTTGAGAATATTTCAGGCCATAGGCCGTAAAACGTTCGTAGATCATCACCGGGGCTACCATGGGGTGGTAGGCCACGATGACGATGGCGCCGAACTCGCTGATGGCTCGGGCCATGCACATGATGACCCCCACCACGATGCTGCGCCAGGTCAGGGGCAGCGTGATCCGAAAAAATGCACCGGCTGGAGTGGCCCCCAGGCTGCGGCCGACCTTTTCCATCCGTACGGGCACCCCTTCAAAACCTGCCTTGGCCGCATTGATGAAAAAGGGCAGCCCCACAAACAGCATGACGGCAACGATGCCGGTGGTCGTGCCCATGAAACGAATGCCGGCTTCGGCCATTGTCCGTCCCAGCCAATGGTTTTTTCCGGCAAGACTCAACAGGGCGATCCCGATGACGGGGTGGGGGATCATGATGGGCAGGTCAACGGCACTTTCCACCAGTTTTTTTCCTGGAAAGCTGCGCCGGGCCAGGAGGTAGGCAAAAGGGGTTCCCAGCACCAGTGCGATGATGCCGGCGGTCAGCGATGTCGACATGCTCAGCCAGATGGCGCGCACAGCATCACTGTCACGGGCGGCCGCGGCCATGTCGGCTGCCGTGGGTTGGGTGATCATTTCAACCAGGGGCAGCAGAATGAATGCCAGGATCAATAGGCTGCAGGCGGCAGCCAGACCGATGAACGGATCGGGTCGGGAAAGACGCATGCTTTACTCGGTTTAGGGGGTTTATTGGGTTACTTGAGTTCATTGGGTTAGCGGGTGTAACTCAGCAAACACAACGAACTCAAGAAACTCAATGAACAAAACAACTCAACGCTATTTCCGGATTTCCACCAGCGCCTGCAGACCGGCCGGCAGACTCGCTTTCACCTGTTCAGTGGGGACCCGGCAGGGGATGAAGGGCGGTTGGCCCATATCCTCCAGAACCTTGAGGCCGCCGTCCGGCGCCAGAAGATACTCCAGGAACATCACCGCCCCTTTTTTATTGGGGGCTGCGTTGACCAGGGTAAGGCCGTAGGTACAGGATTTGCCGGTGCGCGTGATGGTGGTGCCGGGGGCTTTGCCGCTGACTTCCACCTTGGCCTGTTTGTAGAAGGCGTCATACTTGGAGTTGCCCAGGTTGATGTGATCGTCCAGCTTGACGAACTTCAGCCCATGCTGCACCGCCACCGACAGGTATTCCCAGGCATAATCCATGTTGCCGGTTTTGAGCAGCGACACGAGCTCTACCGATTTCGGGCGCACGTTGGCCTTGGGCCGGTTGGCGATCAGACGGTCGTACAGCCCGGGCTTGTCGTAAAATTTTTCGGCCAGCTGAAGCACCATGAGGCTGCGGTAGCCACAGGGGTCCAGATTCGGGTCGGAGTGGCCCCAGATGACGCCTTTACGCGCGAGGATGTCCATCCAATTCCCGGCATTGATCTCGCCGGCATATTTGCTCTGATCGGTATAGCAGAGCACGAGCTGGTTGCTGGCAAAGCGGATATTCCACTCGGCAAACTTGGGAATCAGGGTTTTGTCGATGACCTTGTAGTCGGCCGCGGCCATGATGTCCGCCGTTTTGCCTACCTCCGAAATCATACGCGCCATTTTGGTGCTTCCGCCGGCTTCGCGCAGGATGTCGACGTTCGGGTGTTGGGCTTCGAACACTTTTTCCATCTTGGCAAAAGGCACGCTCAGGCTGCCGGCGTGGAAGATGATGATTTTCTCCTTGGCCGCGGCTGTCCCGGCTACCGCCAGTAACAGTAAGGTGATCAGGATACTCAAGCGCCATTGAAACCGTTTCATCTTTAACTCCTTGGTGTTGAAAAAATAATTTGTGTCGGGTGCCGCTTTTTCCGGAATCCTTTATCCGACAGGTATCGATATCAGTATTAGGGGCAGGAAAGGTGTTAAATCAAGTATTATTTATGAGAATATGCTTAAAACGAAAAGGATTACCTGAACAGATAGTTTCTTACAGTTAATCTATACGGATGCGTTCGATCGCCTCTACGCGTTTGAGCACCGGCGGGTGGGAGTAGTTCAAAAACACGTAAAAGGGGTGGGGCAGGAGGTTGGACAGGTTGTGGACGGCCAGTTTTTTCAAGGCGTTTACCATGGCGGAGGGGTCGCGGGTGGTTTTTACGGAAAAACGATCGGCCTGGTATTCATTCTTTCTCGAAAGCATCTGGGACAGGATTCCCAGGAAAAAATCGATGGGTGAATAGAGCATCCCGAAAAACACCAGTCCCGCGTAGACCGGCGTCCGTTCCAGGAAGAAGGCGGTGAACAGGCCTTTGTAGGAAATGAAAAAGGAGAGCATGAAAAACATGATGCCGGTTTGAATCACGCTAAGGAGCATCCCCTGGAGGATGTGTTTTTTCTTGTAGTGCCCCATTTCGTGGGCCAGCACCGCCAGGAGCTCATCGACCGTATGCTGCTCGACCAGGGTGTCGAACAGCACGATGCGCTTGTTTTTCCCGAACCCCGTGAAAAAGGCGTTGGATTTTCCCGAGCGCTTGGACCCGTCCATGACAAACACATTCTGCAGTGGAAAGCGGATCGACCGGGCATAGGCGAAGATGCGGTCCCGGAGTTCGCCCTCCTCGAGCGGGCTAAACTTGTTGAACAACGGCAGGATCCAGGTGGGGGCGATAAACTGAATGAAGAGCGTGTACAGGGTGACCGCCCCCCAGCAGTACAGCCAGGCGGCCCTGCCGGCATATTGAAAGAAGGCCAGGATACCGGCCAGAAGGGGGCCCCCGAGAAGGATTGCCAGCACCAGCCCTTTGGCAAGGTCCGCGGCGTAGGTTTTGAGCGTGGTTTTGTTGAAACCGAAGCGTTCCTCGATCACGAAGGTGGCATAGAGGGAGAAAGGCTGCGCGAGAATGCCGTAGGCCAGCGCCAGCGTGCCGATGTACACGAGGCCGTCCACCACCGGCCCCCGGTTCAATGCATGCACCCAATCGTCCAGCATCCCGAAGCCGCCGCCGAACCAGAAAACGAGCATGACCAGCGTATTGAAAGCGGTGGACACCCAGCCGAAGCGGGTGTTGACTTTGAGGTAGGCCTGGGACTCCTTGTACCGATCCGGGTCGAAAATTCCCCTGAAGGGTCCGGGAACGTCGCTTCTGAGGGTTTTGAGATTCAGGATGTCGGAAATAAGATGGAGCGACAGATCCAGCACGATGGTCAGCAGGATGATGATGGCAATGAGATTCATAGGGGATATGGTAGGCATTATTGGCGGGTTTTCAAGTATTGAGGTTTGCCTAATCAGTTGGATCATACTATAACCCTCCGGTCGAATCACACAAACGAAAGGCATGTTTTGACCGGATCCAGATCAGGGGGGCTATATTACGGCTTTGTCATCGTCTCGGTGTGCTTTTTGTTGCAGGCGGTGGGGTGGGGCATCTTCAACAGTCTGGGCGTCTTTTTCAAACCGCTGATGGACGAATTCGCCTGGCCGCGCTCACTGGTGGCCAGCACGACATCGGCGGGGCTGCTGATCGCCGGGATCAATGCCATGTTGCTGGGGCGCCTGAGCGACAAATACGGCCCCCGGATGACCATGGCCGTCAGCGGCCTTTTCCTGGGTTGCGGCTTCATCCTCATGTTTCGGGTTACCTCTATCTGGCACATGTACCTTTACATGAGCCTGATGGTGGGCATCGGTGTCAGCGGCACGGATGTCGTGCTTTTGTCGACAACTACTCGCTGGTTCGTCAAATACCGGGGGATGATGGTCGGCATCGTCAAGGTCGGAACCGGCGTCGGGATGCTGACCATGGCGCTGCTGATGAATTACCTGATCGGCGCTTTCGGTTGGCGCCTGGCCTTTGTCGTTCTGGGCGTCGCCTGTCTGGTCGCCTATACGCTGGGGGCCCAGCTTCTGGTAAGGGACCCCGGCAAAAAGGGGGTGGTCGTTTACGGCGGCGGGGTGGCGGGCGCGCCGGAGAACGGCGATGTCGAGGCAGGGGTCACCTTGAATGCGGCCCTTCGCAGCGTCCAGTTCTGGCTGATCGGGGGGGCTTTTTTTATCGTCCTTTTTTGTACGGCCACCATTCTGATCCATGTGGTGCCGCATGCCATCGATCTGGGTGTTTCGCCATCCGACGCGGCCAGGGTCCTGGCAACGGTGGGCGCCTTGAGTATTGCCGGTCGCTTTGGCATGGGCGTTGCCGGCGACCGGATCGGCAATCGCAATGCGCTGATCACCTGCTTCGGGCTGCTGACCACGGGAACCGTCTGGCTGCAGTTTGCAGACGAGCTGTGGATGCTGTATCTGTTTGCAGGTGTTCAGGGCTTTGCCCACGGCGGGTTTTTCGCCCTGATCGCCCCCCTTCTGGCGGACTATTTCGGTACACGCTCCCAGGGCGCTATCCTGGGAATCGTGATATTCATTGCCAACCTCGGCAGCGCCATCGGCCCGGTGCTGGCGGGATACGTTTTCGACGTGTCCGGCAGCTACCGGGTATTCTTCATGCTGCTCACCGTTTTGAGTGTGGCGGGATTGAGCGGGGCATGGGTGCTCAGACCCGTAACACACTGAAACGTAGCACCAAGGTGCGGTTCCCGCTGCCTGACATATCCAGCGCACCCTTTTAAAGAAAAAATCTGAGCGTCCTCTGTGGCTCGAGCGTAGCGGGTGGTGGGATAGATCGGGCCCTTTCAGGGCCATTGTCATGCCAGAACGGCGGCGATTCTTTCCAGCGCCCAGTCGACCTCTTCCCTGGTGATGACCAGCGGCGGCGCAAACCGGATGATGTGGTCGTGGGTCTCCTTGCAAAGCAGGCCCTTGGCTTTCAGCTTTTCGCAATACCGGCGGGCACCTCCGGCTTCGGGTGACAGTTCCATGCCGATAAACAGACCTTTGCCGCGGATTTCCCTGATCGTCGGGTTGGCGATCTGTTTCAAACCCTGCAGGAAATAGCGTCCATTTTCGGCGGCGTTTTCGATCATCCCCTCTTCGATCAGGACCTTCAATGCCGTTCGGGCTATCGCGCAGGCCAGGGGGTTCCCGCCGAAGGTGCTGCCGTGTTCGCCCGGCTGCAGCACGTCCATCACTTCGGTGTTGGACAATACAGCGGACACCGGGTAGAACCCTCCGGAAAGCGCCTTGCCGACCAGCGTCAAATCGGCTTCGATGCCGTCGTGCTCTTCCGCCAGCATCTTGCCCGTGCGACCCAGCCCGGTCTGAATTTCATCCAGGATCAGGACCACATCGTGTTTTTCGCAGATGGCTTTGGCTTTTTTCAGGTAACCCGCCGGAGGGATCATCACGCCGGCTTCCCCCTGAATCGGTTCCACCAGAAAGCCGACGGTGTTGGGTGTGATCGCCGCTTCCAGGGCGGAGGCATCCCCAAAGGGGATTATTTTGAAACCGGGTGTAAACGGTCCGAATCCCGCCCGCGAATTCTCATCCGTGCTGAACCCGACGATGGTGATGGTGCGGCCGTGAAAGTTGTTTTCGCAGACGATGATTTCGGCGCGGTCCTCCGGAACCCCCTTGACATTGTATCCCCACTTGCGCACGGTCTTGATCACCGTTTCCACGGCCTCGGCCCCGCTGTTCATGGGCAGCACCTTGTGGGAGTTCGTGAGATCGCACAGTTCCTGATAAAACAATCCCAGCTGGTCGTTGCGAAACGCCCTGGATGTCAGCGTCAACTGTCGTGACTGATCGATCATCGTCTGCAGGATTTTCGGGTGGCAGTGTCCCTGGTTTACGGCGGAATAGGAGGAAAGGCAGTCCAGGTATTTCCGGCCGTCCACATCCCACACCCAGACCCTTTCGCCGCGGGACAAAACCACATCCAGCGGTTTGTAATTATGAGCACCGTACCTGTTTTCCAAATCGATGTAATCCGCACTTTTCATAATGACTTCTCCTTTAAAAAAAACATTAACCAATCGTTGCCATGTCGTTTATTCCAGCATTGAAAACCTGGTCCCCTGGGCCAGGTCAGAGATATTTGGCTGTGCCAGCAATAGCGACATCAAATTTCCAAGCACTAAAACCCGAAATCCTAAACAATATCGAATGACCAAAATTCAAATGATCAAAAGGTGCACGCAAGCAACCAGCTGTTTGGCTTCATTGGGATTTAGGATTTATCTGTTTAAGCGGTATGGAAACAACACCCTTCCAGGGTGAAACCAGTGCCGGATCCTATGGGCCCGGGTATTTACGCAACGCCGGGGTAAATGCTGTGCCCGCCAGCCCCCCGACCGCTGCTTCAATCGCATGAATCGACGTGATGACCGCCCGCCTGCGGGTGCGGTTGACAAATTGAACGGCCGCTGCGACCTTGGGCCCCATGGACCCGGATGGGAAATGACCCTCTTTTTCGTAGAGGGCGGCTTCTTCCGGTGTCATTCCGGGAAGCAGTCGTTGCTTTTTCGTGTTGTGGTTCAGCATGACCCCCTCGACATCCGTAGCGATAAGGAAGATATCCGCCCCGATCTCTTCGGCCAGCAGGGCACTGGCAAGGTCCTTGTCGATCACCGCATCCACGCCGCTGAACGACCGCCCTTTGCGGATGACGGGGATGCCGCCGCCCCCGCAGCAGATGACGATGAAGTCCATTTCGATCAGTTTTCTGATTTCGCGTTTTTCGATGATGGTCACGGGCCTGGGGGATGCCACCACGCGCCGATACCCTTTGGGCGTTTCCACCACGGGGTAGTCGAGCCGGGAGGCTTCCTCCGGTGAAAAAGAGGGGCCGATGGGCTTGGAGGGGGTTTTGAACGCCGGGTCATCGCTGCCCACGACAACGTAGGTCAGCAGGCTGACGAGGGGTTGAAACCCGACCCCCAGTGCCATCAGTTCTCCATCCAGGGTGGACTCGATCATATAGCCGATCTGACCTTCGGTCTGGGCGACGAGGATTTCCAACGGCAGCTTCGGTACCGCGTCACAGCATTCCTGCTGCAGCAAGAGATTGCCCACCTGGGGACCGTTGCCGTGGGTGATGACGATGCGGTAGTTCCTGGAGAGCCGGGCACATTGCCTGATGGGAACCGTCAGGTTCCCGAACTGCTGCTCGATGGTTCCTTCCTGTCCCTTGCGGATCAGGGCATTGCCGCCCAGCGCAATTAACAGGATCGGCTTTTTTTTCACAGGCTGTTGCATGCTTCCCGTCCGCACCTGCTGTTTTCGGCTTCCGGTTTTTTGCTATCCTACATCAGGTGCTCTTTTAAAACAGCCTCCAGGGTGGGATCACCGGCATCTTTGTACTCGTAGCGAATCCGAACGGTCGGTTTGTCGACCTCAATCAGCTTGGTCAGATCGATGGGGGTCGCCACCAACACCAGGTCGCATTCCGTATGATTGATGGTGTTTTCCAGGTCCTTGACCTGCCGGGGACTATATCCCATGGCCGGCAGCAGGGTGCCGATACCCGGGTAGGATTGAAAAACCGCCTGCAGGCTTCCGGTCAGATAGGGACGCGGGTCGACCAGTTCCGACGCTCCGAAGCGCCGGGCGGCGATGACACCGGCGCCGTACGCCATCTCGCCATGGGTCAGCGTGGGGCCGTCTTCCACAACGAGCACCCGTTTACCCTCTATCCGGCCTGGGTCTTCGGCGGTTACCTTCGATTCGGCCATCAAGATCCTGGCCCGGGGATTGTTGGCCGTGATGTTTTTCCGCACCTTTTCGACATTTTCAGGGGGCGCGCTGTCGACCTTGTTGATAATGGCCACGTCGGCCATGAGCATGTTGGTTTCGCCAGGATGGTAAGCGATTTCGTGCCCGGCACGGTGCGGATCAAAAACGACGATGTGCAGGTCCGGTTTGAAAAAGGGCGTGTCGTTATTGCCGCCGTCCCAGACAATCACATCGGCCTCTTTTTCCGCTTCCCGGAGAATCTTTTCATAGTCGATGCCGGCATAGACCACGGCGCCCATTGTCACGATGGGTTCATATTCCTCTCTCTCTTCGATGGTGCAGGCATGTTTCTTAAAATCTTCGTAGGTTGCAAAGCGCTGGGCCACCTGTTTGGTGAGATCGCCATAGGGCATGGGATGGCGGACGGCAACAACCTTTTTTCCCATTTCCCGGGCGATCCTGACCACTTCGCGGCTGGTTTGCGACTTGCCGCATCCCGTCCGGACGGCACAAACCGAGACGATCTGCCGGCTGGATGTCAGCATGGTGTAGGGGGCGCCGATGATGATAAAATCGGCGCCGGCGGCCGTGACGATGGATGCTTTGTGCATCACCTCCGTGTGCGGTACGTCGCTGTAGGAAAAAGAGACAAGGTCCACCTGGTTCTCTTTGATCAATTTGGACAGGTTGGCGTCGGAATAGACCGGTATGCCGTCGGGGTACAAGTCTCCCGCCAGTTCGGGCGGATATCGCCTGCCTTCGATATCCGGAATCTGAGTGGCCGTAAACCCGATGACGTTGTATCTCCGGTTATCCCTGAAATAGACATTGAAATTGTGAAAATCGCGACCCGCGGCGCCCATGATAATAACGGTTTCCATTTTCATCATAAACCTATTTTTAATATATTCATCATATGATATAATGAATTAATTTCTATGCTAGATAGGCCGGTTCTGTCAAGAAAAATGTCTGTGAGACGGAGGGAATCCCCCCATGAACACCAACACCATGCACCGCAAGCTTTACGAACACCTCGAGGAAGCCATCGGCCTGAGAATCATCAAGGGTGAGTACACGGCCGGGGCCACATTGCCCAATGAGGATGCACTCTGCGCGGAATTCGGCGTCAGTCGGGGGGTGGTCCGGGAAGCCGTCAAGGTGCTGCAGAAAAAGGGCCTCGTGCGGCCGCGGCCCAAAATCGGCACCCAGATTCAACCGGAAGCCCAGTGGAATCTGTTCGATGCGGATCTCCTGGTTTGGAAATTGAGCATCGGAAATCCGTTGCAGTTTCTTCGCAAAGTGACGGAGGTCAGGGGAATCATCGAATCCGAGGCGTCCACCTTGTCGGCCGGGCGTGCCGCCGCGGAAGAGGTCGATGACATTAGAATCCGCTTCGATCGGCTGGACGCCTCACTGAACGATGAAGGGACTTTCGATTACGAGGACTATCTCGAGGCCGACATGGCCTTTCACGCGGCCATTCTGGAGGCCTCCCACAATGAACTGCTGGCGCAAATCGGACGCACCATGAACCATGCCATTCGAACGGCGAGGCAGGAAGACGTTCACGACATCGGCACGATATTGATCTACCATCCGTTTCACGCCGCCATCATGGAAGCGATCGCCCGCAGGCAACCGGAAGCGGCCGGCAAAGCTTCCCGCGAAATGTTCGCCCTGTTGTGTGAAGAGATGTCGCGGGACGCGGCGTGAGGTTGGGCCAACCAGGACACACTCAGTTCCTTACGAGTTCAAATGACAGCAAAACACGCACATTTTTTATGAAGCCGTCGTCAAAACCCGGCGCAGCAAGGGGATAACGGCCATTTCCCAAAGTTTCAACCCGGTTTTCCGCTACTCAACGCCCAAAAGGCACCAAGACATGCGCCCTGAGCGGTACCCCGGCATGTTCGGCGATAACCGGGCATTTGGCCTGAAAAAGAAAGAAAACAGGATCGGGCAGGTCGCTGAGGGTTTCGAAATTTCCCTGCCCCTTGGCGATGATCATGTCCGCCGTTTCAAAACGCCTCCTGAAGGTATCGCTGCAATCTTCCAGGAGGGTTCCCGGGGCGTCGGAGCCGTTTGGGATCACCTCCACGATTTCATCGAGTCCGGTGGCAACGGCGTCGGTCATGGTGGCGTCGTTGAGGACCGGCTTGCCGCGTACGGCGGCCGTCACCCGTGAAGGACCCAACGCCCGCATGAGCAGCTGGTCGAACACGATTTCACCGGCATTGTCACACAGATACAAAACGTTTTCGGCAGCGGCAGAGGCTTCGAGAAAAAGGTCGACATCCCCGACCAGGGGGGTATTCAACGCGCGATCGATGGATGCCCGCAGGCTTTCCGGGGTCACATTTGCGTTGGCGCCCATGTCGATGATATTGCCGGCGATAGCCAGGCGTACGGCCGTCATCAGGGAATTGGCTGAAGATGCCAGCTTTGCCCGCATGTCCGCCAAAACGCTCAAGGCCATGCGGTTCTGATAGACCTTGGCATCGCGGTAGGGATCCTCGACGCCGGTCACATCGCGGAGCATGCGGTGGATGTACTGGGCCATCACCGGCGGCGGCCGGCGCATGTCCATGCCGGCGATCCGGTGGAGCGCATCCCGCAGCACCCGTTCGTGGGTGCCGGTGTCGGTGGTCACCATCCTGGCCATTTCGAGGGATTGGCGAACCAGGCAGGGTATGCATTCGAGAGATGTTTTCAATTTCAGACCAATTCATCAGAAACAGGCCTCAACTCGTAACGCATGGGTGCCAGGCCGAGTTTCTTTTTATTTAATCAACATCATTTCTTTCTGGGCTTATGCTGCAAACCGTGAATCTTGTCAAGGCCGGGTTGGGTTAAAATTTCAACTCAGGTAAAAATATGTTTTATGATTCATCCGGATTGGGTATATGTTTAAAAAATTAGGGGCCAAGCTTGACCCCTTGAATCCTTTTTATATGTGGTGAGGATCATCCCCAACCTTGCAACGCCGGGGATAAAGCAGTTTTATTCTGCAATCAAACTGGAGGATTCTGTCAGATGTCCACTGTCAATCGCAAGAAATTGAAGGCCCAGCTGGAAATTGAAAGAAAACGCTTTGTCGAAAATCATCCCGGCTCGATGGCCGCGTTCGAAAGAGCAAAATCGAGCCTGTTCGACGGGGTGCCGATGCCGTGGATGACGGAGTGGCCGTATCCTTTTCCGATCTTTATGAAAGCGGCCGCCGGCGCTCACATTGTCGATGTCGACGGCATTGAATATATCGATTTCTGCCTGGGGGACACGGGGGCCATGACGGGCCACTCGCCGAAGGCATCCATGGATGCCCTGGTGCAGCAGGCCCGGAAGGGGCTGACCTTCATGTGCCCCACGGATGATGCCATCTGGGTCGGGGAAACCCTTTCCAGGCGGTTCGGCCTGCCCTTCTGGCAGATTGCCATGACGGCCACGGACGCCAACCGGTTCTGCATACGGCTGGCGCGGCATATCACCGGCAGGAAAAAGATCCTGGTCTACAACTACTGCTATCACGGTACGGTGGACGAAGCCCAGATCATTCTGACGCAGGGTGTGCCCGGACCGCGAAAAGGGAACGTCGGCGCGCCCGTCAACCCGGTTGAAACAACCAGGGTCGTTGAATTCAACGATTTGGAGGCATTGGAAAAAGCGTTGGCAGACGAAGACGTTGCCTGTGTGCTGGCCGAACCGGCGATGACCAATATCGGCATTATTCATCCGGATCCGGGATATCACGAGGCGTTGCGGGACATTACCAGAAAAACCGGGACCCTGCTTATTTTAGACGAAACCCACACCATCAGTTCCGGCGTGGGCGGGTACACCCGCGAACACGGGCTTCAGCCGGACATGCTGACCGTCGGCAAAACCATCGCCAGTGGATTCCCGGCAGCCGCCTACGGATTCAGCGAAGCGGTTGCAGATCTTATCCGGACGAGGGTGGGCCGCAAAGAATCGTCGGCGTCGGACGAAACCGGCATCGGGGGAACGCTTTCGGGAAATGCCCTGGCCATTGCCACGATCAGGGCGACATTGGAAAAGGTCCTCAACGAGGCCTTCTACGAATACGCCATTCCGCTTGCCGTGCGGTTCAATGACGGCGTTCAGGGCGTCATCGAAGCATTGCGCCTGCCGTGGACCGTGGCGAGGCTGGGGTGCCGCACGGAATACTGGTTCTGCGAAAAGCCGGTCCGCAACGGATCGGAGGCCTTGGCGGCCGTGGACGACGAATTGGATCACTACATGCATTTGTCCGCCATGAACCGCAGGATACTGATGACGCCTTTCCACAACATGGCCCTCATTTCGTCGGCCACTTCCCGGGAGGATATCGATTGTCACACCCGTGTTTTCCGTGAGTGTGTGGAAGCCGTCGTCGATTGAGATAGAGACTCGGTTAAGGTTTTTTCGACAACCACTCTAAACTAACGCGCCCATCTTAGCTAACCGTAAAAAATAACGACAGGACCGGCAGCCGGACACGCAAAGGAAATCCCACCATGACAGAAACCATCTGGGAAAAGGCATGCGATCTCCTCAGCGATAAAACCGCCTTTGTCATCGCCACCATCATCAGTCACACCGGGTCCACGCCGAGAACCGCGGGCACCAAAATGATCGTTACCGGTGACGGCGGCATAGTCGGCACGGTCGGGGGAGGGCTCCTGGAAGCCAGGGTGATGGAAAAGGCCGTGGAGATCATCGAACGCAGCGAAGCGTCCACGTTCATGCCTTTCGACCTGACCTACGAAGATGTCGAAACCATGGACATGATCTGCGGCGGAAAGGCGGAGGTCTTTCTCGACCATATCCGTCCCACCGTTGAAAACAGGAAGATTTTCGAGCGATGGCGCCATCTGTCGCAAGCGAGAAAAAACGCTTTTTTCGTCACTGTCGTATCGGAGGCCTGGGATCCCGGCGAACCCGTCCGGCACGGGGTGATGGGTGAAGATATGGTGTTGGAAGGCAGTGTCGCGCTTTCAGCCGGTTCGCTGGAAACCATCGGGAGGGAAGCGCGCAAAGCGGTAGCCATGCAAGTGGTGCAACTCGAAGATGCCATCGCAGTGGTGGAGCCTTCGATCAAGCCCAAAACCGCCTTTCTCTTCGGCGCGGGGCACGTGGCCAGGCCCACCGCCCACCTCTGCGCCCTGACCGGCTTTTACGTCACGGTCCTGGACGACAGAAAAGAATTCGCCGACGCCGCTCATTTTCCGGACACCCACGACGTCGTCTTGCTCGACAGCTTTGAAAACGCATTTTCCGGCCTTGCCGTCGACGAAGATGCCTTTATCGTCATTTTCACGCGGGGCCATCTTCATGACAGAACGGTCCTGGCGCAGGCCCTCAGGACCCCGGCGGCCTATGTGGGCATGATCGGAAGCAGGAAGAAGCGGGATGCCATTTACGGCGCACTGTTGAACGCAGGTTTCGGGCAAGAGGATATCGAGCGTGTCCATTCGCCCATCGGAATGGCGATCGGCGCCCAGTCGCCCGAGGAGATTGCCGTGAGCATCGTTTCCGAAATGATTCTGGAACGCAGCCGCCTGCGGCCCTGAGATCATGACCCTATGTTGAGCGTTCCAAATTTTAAGAATGACGCAATAGGGCGTATATCATGATTCATCGAGAATGGATGTTGCCGTTTAAGAACAATTGCGGATAATATCATTTTTTGGTGTCAGGGTGGTTGTTTTCATTCCCATCATGTTTGACTTGAAATGCCTGGCTGATTTTCTTCAACCTTTCCATCAATAGCGGTTCATCCAGAATACAGATTTGCTCTGTTTCCATAATAGTAGCATCTTTGGCGCATTCCAAACAAAGACAAACCTTGTCACGGCGGACCTGGACTTTTTCAGCTGTTCCGTCCATGACATGTTTGCATACTATCCAAGTGTTATTCTCTTCCATTTTCAGTCCTGTTCAATTAGGGATTATGATGAGTCTGCAACTGCAAAAATGTGCCATTCCCCGGGAACTCCTTTCAGGGCATGTATACCACGGTCAATAAAGCCAATACCAGATCCGGCTACTAAATCTTTGACGGTACTGGAGACGATTACCTCCCCGGGTGCGGCTTGACTCATCACCCGCGCCCCAATGTGCACTGCAACTCCTGTGATCTTTTCATCCATCCGCTGCTCAAGCGTAAAAAGCTGCGAGCTACGGTAGGCTGCAGTTGATCAGGTGAATTGCGATGTTCAAAGCTTATTGTTACGTTGTCAATCCTTCAACCACGGATTTGTATTTTTGGTGAATCATCTTACGATCAAACTCCCAAAATTCTCCCAACATGGCTTGATCCTCTTCAGCCGTAAAGTAGTTTATGGATGATGGAAAAAACACTTTGTCTTCTTTTTCGATATGCTTGGGATAGAACTCTGTAAGGGTTTGCAGATTGGCGGCGATATCCGTCAGGGCCGTCTCATCTCCATTCCGATAGCGAGTGTTGGCCGCAACAAGTGCTTTGGTTGTCTGGCGACCAAATATGTGCTCATCGATCAGTTCCTGCATGATTTGCCGGTCTTTTTCGTTCAGCGATTTTTTTGCCAATTCCCGAAAAAGAATATCTTCCTCCTTTCCGTGATGGGTCTGATCAGCGTATACTCGGATAAAGTCAACCGCTATATCAACGAACACAGGGTCTATTTCGTGTTTTGATTCAATGTTGGCCAAGGCACCTTTGACAACCTGAAGCATACGTTCAATCAGACGATGCTCTATCATGAGTGGACCGCGTGCTTGCATTTTTGTTTCCTCCTTTTCTATGCTCCGGAACAATTATTAGATCAGGGCCCGGGGAATTTTAGCATAAACCTTTGACAAGGCTGAATCAGACTCGAGGTTGTGTGGCTTTTGGGAAATCAGGCTACAGGCAGGTCTGATTAGCAATAAAAGTCACATTATCAAAAAGTTATCAAAATCGCAAGGTATTGGTTGATTGATGGAATGCAGTCTTATTCCCTTGCTTTGCGCCCTTTCAATCAACCTACGGAATTTGGTATGTTTGGCCCCGGCTGGAAATTGTGAAGCGCTTCGTAACCGCGGTGGCTGCAATAGTGACGGAAGGTTTGAAAAAATATGGTGACCATGGTTGCATTATAGAAAAGCTGAATTAACTTAGACCCTCACCCCTGCCGAATTGCAGCGGCGTGTTTTTTTGGGCATCATCGACAACTTATTGAAATTCAGGAGAAAAAAATGACAGAAATTTCAAAGATCACGCTCTACAGCGGAGGTCACAGGGGAACTGAGGCGGAATTCGGCAAACTTGCCGAAGAGTGGCGCATCAAAGAAGTGAATATTTCGTTTGAAGGCCACAATGCCGAGCGTACCCGCGGTGTGCGGGTGCTGAATCGGGAAGAACTGCAAAAGGGCGATGTCAGTATGGAAATCGTGTCCAAGCGAATGAACCGCAGTTACGCCCGGACGGATAAGATTCGAAAAGTCATCCAATCCATTTTTCACATGGTCAATAACGGACACCATGTCATTGCGGTCGGTTGGATACAGGCGGACAACACTGTCAAGGGGGGAACCGGCTGGGGGGTTGAACTGGCAAAACTATTTAACCGGCCGTTGAACGTCTATGACCAGGAACGAAAGGGGTGGTTCGCCTGGGAGGACAACAAATGGGTTGAAAAGACACCGGTAATTACCGCGGATACGTTTGCCGGTACCGGCACCCGCAACCTCTCCGAGGACGGCCGGCAAGCCCTTCGTGAGCTCTTCGTCCGCTCCTTCGGTTCTGAGGGCCAGAAGGAGTGAATGGCTTTGGCCGGCATCCCAAAGCGAGAACCGCCAAGGCAAACACCGAATCGACAATGCGTATGCGCTGCAATGAGTGTCCAGGGCCTGCGCAAGTACTTTTTGGTTCCCATATTTTCATAAAAAGTGGTTCAAACAAATAGCGTGTGCATTTTCATGCCCTTGACTACACTATTCATTACAGCGCTGTTGATCGGGCTCTGGAACATGCCCGCCCCGAATCCGCAAACCGCCAAGCGCCAGGCTACATCGAGGTTGCCCGCGGTGGTGCCCAGGCGGCTGAGAAGCACCAATCCTGCCGCGTGGATCAACATGCCGGCGATGCCAAGACCCCGGGAGCCAATTCGGTCCGATAACGATCCGCTCAGCGGTCCGATGAAAAAGGTTAGCATAAAACATTATACTAAAGAGGAAGCCAAAAGCCAGGGTCGCACCGGCCATATCTAGCCGTTGGCCGGGTTTTTTTCTCCCGGAGGAATTATCCGCATTGACAATACTCCCATCGATGGGTCCCATGATAACGCCCAGCATCACTGCGCCGGTGAGGTAGCAGTTCCATATCGTTAAAAAACAGCACTGCGGAATTTTCAGTTGAAGACTGGCAACGTCCAATGTAAAAGTATTGTCATGCAGCCCCCCGACATTTGTTTTCAATGGTTCCTATTTGTCCTTCCGCCTTTTATCAGATATAAGATCGCATCGTCTATTCGCGCATGACAGCATCAATGCACCTAATCGCTGCAGAAATGGTTGAATGGGCTGGGAGATTGAAGATAAGGAGTTTGTGATGGCATATCCGATGGTGATTCAAGGTGGAATGGGTGCCGGTGTTTCCGGGTGGCAGCTTGCTAGAGCCGTATCGATGACCGGCCAGCTAGGCGTGGTATCTGGAACGGCTATCGATCAAATATTTGCGAGGAGACTCCAGCTAGGGGATCTCGGAGGTCATTTCCGCCGGGCCCTGCAACATTTCCCCGATCGGGAAATGGCCGATAGAACCTTGGAGGCATTTTACATCCCGAAGGGAAAGAAGGCGACAGCGCCTTATATCAAAACGCCGCTCATCAGCATTAATCCCGATCGAACGACACAAGAACTGATAATTGTAAGCAACTTTGCCGAAGTTTTTCTTGCCAAGGAAGGCCATCGGAATCCAGTGGGCATTAACCTTCTTGAAAAAATACAGCTGCCAAATCTTTTTTCTCTTTACGGGGCCATGCTGGCCGGCGTCGATTACGTTATCATGGGAGCGGGAATACCAAGAGAAATACCGGGCGTTCTCGACCGATTGTCTGAACATAAGGAGGTGTCCCTGAAAATTTTTGTCGAGCATGCCTCGAAGACCGATAATTTCAGCGTCCGTTTTGATCCGGGTGCTATTCTCAAACAAAAGCTAGAGGTTCTGAAGCGTCCGATGTTTTTGGCAATAGTTTCTTCAGCCACTCTGGCGGTAATGATGAAAAAAAAGGCCAACGGAAAGGTGGATGGTTTTGTTGTAGAATCGCCGGTTGCCGGCGGGCATAACGCTCCTCCCAGGGGCAATCTGTCGTTCAACGCGAACGGGGAGCCCGTGTATGGCGAACGCGACACGGTAGATCTCAAAATAATCAAGGAACTAGGCTTGCCTTTCTGGCTTGCAGGCGCCTGGGGCAAGCCGGAAAAATTAAAGGAAGCTGTCGCACACGGTGCTCAGGGCGTGCAGTTGGGAACCGCTTTCGCCTTTAGCGAGGAGTCCGGTTTTTCACGCAAATTAAAAAGACAAGTGCTAAATGATATTCTTGATGGAAAAACCGACGTGTTCACGGATTCTGCGGCATCTCCCACGGGATTTCCCTTCAAAGTGCTGTCGGTTAAAGGCTCTCTTTCTGAAGAGGATACCTACCGAGCCAGGCGGCGGATTTGCGATCTTGGGTATCTTAGACGCCCGTATAAAAAGCCTGAGGGGAATTTAGGGTACCGTTGCCCGGCGGAACCGGGCAGCGCATATCTCAAGAAAGGTGGCAACCCTTCCGATATCGAAGGCAAGAAATGCCTATGCAATGCATTGATTTCAAATATCGGTTTGGCTCAATCAAGAAAAGATGGCACCATTGAAAATTCATTGATTACTTCAGGAGACGATATCCTAACAATTTCTCGAATTCTCGGTAAAAAAGCATCCTACCAAGCGGCAGATGTTGTCGAATGGATCATGAATGGGAAATAAAAAGGATCAGCTCATCACATCTCTATGCCGCTAGGTCATCTCATGATTCCATCACATATATCATCATCGCTATCCCATGATTAAAATACGTTATGGTTTTTAAAGCTTGCGAATGAAAGTACTGAAAATATCACCCGGATCTAGAACCACTGACATATCAAAATTGCTCGGAATGCCGACACATTGATTTGGCCGCTTCGCAATGACCTCGGCTTTAATCAGGTCGTATTCACCGTATTTTGCTGTGGAGTAACCCCCACGCTGGGGTAAACTTCGACCTTCATCACTATTAGGGCTGATGCATCAGAGGCCCTCGGGTTCGGTGCCGGTAAATCAGGGCCGGCACTGAAAATGCAGGTTGAACGGGTCATTGGGAATTTCTCTGGCGGTCACATGGCTGAAGCCGGCCTGGTCCAGCAGTTTCAGCGCCTGCTGTCTGCCCCACATCATACCCAGGCCGCGACCCTTGTCGTTCATCCCTACGGGCATGCAGTGCATCAAACTTACGGTGTATAAAAAAGGCGCCATGGGATGGTCCATGTTATCGGCTATACGGGAGCCGGCCTTGATATCGATCATGGAAAACAGCCCGTCGGGCTTGAGCATGTATCGGCATCCTTTGAGGGCGGCCAGGGGATGGGATTGGTCGTGGATGGCATCGAAGGCGCAGACCCAGTCGCATATACCGGAGAAATCCGGATCATTTTCAATCCTGGCGGCATCCTTGAGTTCAAACCGGACGTTGGTCAATCCCACTGCTTGGGCCTGTGATGCGGCATGGGCCACGGCCTGTTCGTGGTTGTCGATTCCCAGAAAAGAGGACGCTGGAAAGGCTTTGGCCATCAGGTTCAGGGCCACTCCCTGGCCGCACCCCAGGTCGCAGACGCATATTCCCGTTTCGAGCCGCTTGACCAGTTTCCCATCGTCGACCGAAGGCAGGAAATCAGGCACCAGCGCCTGTTCATGCTTGGCATCGGACAGTTCCGACATAAATGACTGAAACTGCGGGTAAAAGGAAAAGGGGACGCCGTTGCCTTTGGAAAAGTCTTTTTGTACCGCTTTCATGGCGCTGGCGGTGAGTATCGGGATCTCCTGGGTGTAAACGCCCAGGTTGTTGTTACCGGCCCGGCGGCACAACAGGTCACCGTGCGATTTGGGCAGTAGATACCGGTCGCATTCATTGTTGCCGCTTTCTTCCAGTTCAACAATACCACCGGTGACCATGATGCCCAGCCATTCCTGAAGGTAGCGCCGGTTCAGTCCGGTCTGGTTCGCAAGGGTGTCGAGGTCGACCGGTGTTTCTTGGCGATCCAGGCAGTCAAATATTTCCAACGCATACCCGATGCCGATGGCCAGGTTCAACGCACCGTGATTCAGAATCTGAACCAGTTTGTCTGAAAATTGAGTCATGAATTCGGTCTCCCGTGTTGGTTCGGTTTATTTTTCCTCAGTTCTATACCATAGTGACGGTCATGTGTTAATCTCACAGTTGCGTAAACAACCCATACTTGCATAAACAGCATGGCAAATGATAGATGAGGCGAGTTTATCGCTGCATCTATTGGATTTCAGCTGAGGAAGAAGCTATGAGGGTCGCAATTATAGCCGACATTCATGGAAACCTGGTCGCGCTCGAGGCGGTTTTGGCGGACATAAAAAAGAGGGGCGTCGATAAAATCGTATGCCTGGGTGATGTTGCGACCATTGGCCCTCAGCCGCGGGAAACGATTGCAAGGCTTCGAGATATCGGCTGCCGGTGCGTCATGGGCAATCATGAGTCGTGGATGCTTGACCCAAGCCTTTTGGACGGGCTCGAGGGCGCCCCTGATTGGTTTGTGAACTTGATTCGCTGGAGCACCCAACAGCTTACACGGGATGATCTGGAATACTTAGGCAGGTTTCAGTCCACGATAGACATTCCCGTCGATATGGGAAAAAGCATCTTTTGCTTCCACGGTTCCCCTCGGTCCAACGAACACAGCATCTATCCCGCGACGCCGCCTGGGGAGCTGAACAAAATGCTCGCCGGACACAGGTCCTTGTTCATGGCCGGTGCCCACACCCACGCTCAGATGTTGCGCCAACATGAGGGGATCCTGATCATTAATCCGGGAAGCGTGGGGATACCGTTCGAGCAGCGACTTCCGAACAAACCCCTCCGATTTCTTCCGTGGGCCGAGTATGCCATAGTCCATTCCGGCGATGGTACCGTGAATGTCGATTTGCGGCGGATCGGCCCTGATCTCGCTCAGGTGCTGAACGCGCCGATGGACCCCACATACCCCGCACGTGAGATCTGGCGGAAAAACTGGAAAGGATACTGACGGTACGGACATCCAGAGGGCAAGACACCCGCCCCCCGAAGCACGCTCGCATTTTCATCGGCATATCATTCTAAGCTTTCAATTCCGCTATGCCTTCGTACTCTTTCAGGCAATTCGGGTTCGCCAGGGCGTCGCGGTTGGTTACCGGTTCGCCGTGAATGACGTTGCGGACGGCCAGCTCCACTTTTTTCATGTTGATGGTGTAGGGAATTTCATTGACCTGGATCACTTTGGCCGGCACGTGGCGGGGGCTGCAGGCGGATCGAATCGTCATTTTGATTTTTTTGATCAGCGCTTCGTCCAGATCGATGCCCTTGACCAGGCTGACGAACAGCACTACCCGCACATCATCCCCCCATTTCTGCCCTACGACCACGCTGTCAGCCACCTCTTCCAGGTTTTCCAGCGCGTTGTAAATATCGGCCGTACCGATGCGCACGCCGCCCGGATTGAGGGTGGCGTCGCTGCGTCCGTACATGGTGATTCCGCGGGTACGGCTGTTGACGCTGATGAAGTCGCCATGGGTCCACACACCCGGGTATTTGGTGAAGTAGGCGTTGTGATAGCGTTCACCGTCCGGGTCATTCCAGAAATAGACCGGCATGCTGGGAAATGCATTCGTGCACACCAGTTCCCCGGTTTCGTCGGTAACCGGCTCCCCGGCATCGTTGTAGGCATGCACGTTGAGCCCCAGACCCGGCCCCTGCAGTTCACCGGCATGGACCGGCAGCATGGGGTTGCCCAAAGCAAAGCAGCCGTTGAGATCGGTACCGCCGCTGATGGAAGCCAACTGCATGTCTGTTTTGATTTCACGGTAGGCATATTCGAAGCCCGAACTCGCCAGAGGGGATCCGGTGGAGCAGACCATGCGCAGTTTTTCCAAATTGCAGTCACTGCCGGGCTTGTAGCCCGCTTCGTCTAGGGCGGCGATGTAACGCGCACTGGTCCCGAAAATGGTCATGCCGACCTCTTCGGCCAATTTCCAGAGAACGTCGGGGCCCGGGTGGAAAGGGGACCCATCGTAAAGCACCAGGGTGGCTCCCACCCCCAGACCGCATACCAGCCAGTTCCACATCATCCAGCCGCAGGTCGTGAAATAAAACAGCACATCCTTCCGCCGCAGGTCGCAATGCAGTAAATGCTCTTTGAGCTGATTGGAAAGAATGCCGACGTGACTCTGGACCATGCACTTGGGCTTGCCGGTCGTACCGGAGCTGTACATCACATAAAGGGGGTGCTCGGCGGGCACCTGGACGAAATCGATCTCAGCCGGCGAATAGGGGCCGACAATGTCTTCCCACGACACCGCATTCGGGATCTTTGTCAAATCCGGCTCGGCCGTGGTGTATCCCGCCACCACCACTTTTTCCACCATGGGAAGTTGCTGCAGGATGCTGCCGACACGCTCCAGGCTGTCGAAAGCTTTACCGTTGTATAAATAGCCGTCGGCGGTGAACAGCACCTTGGGTTCGATCTGGCCGAAGCGGTCGAGGACGCCCTTGATGCCGAAATCGGGAGAAGATGAAGACCAGATCGCCCCCAGACTCACAGCAGCCAGCATGGCGATAATGGCCTGGGGCATGTTGGGCATGAATCCCGCCACGCGGTCTCCCCGGGTAACCCCTGCGGCTTTCAGGGCCTGCGCCATGCGGCTGACCTCGTCGTAAAGTTGGCTGTAGGAATAGTACTGCTTTTCCTGACCCTCGCCCTGAAAAATCAAAGCGGTCCGATCATCCCTGAAGCGCAGCAGGTTTTCGGCAAAATTCAGTTCGGCCCCGCTAAACCATTTGGCGCCCGGCATTTTGGCGGGATCGTCCACGGCCCGGTCATAGGGTTTACTGGCGATAATGCCGGCAAATTCCCAGAAAAGTTCCCAGAAATCGGCGATGTGGTCCACGGACCATTGCCAGAGCTGGTGATAGGTGGAAAGAGAAAGGGCGTGGCGCTCATTGACCTCCTTCATAAAGCGCACCATGTTGGAGTTTTCGGTAAAGGCCGCCGAAGGCCGCCACAGCATTTTGGGATCGCTCATGTTACCTCCTTTTTACAGTTCTCTTAGAATAGAGGTGGCGATAAAAGCTTGGGTGAAAATCACCGGGAATGTTCAAGGTGAAAACTACAGCATCATGGCCGGTTCTGTCAAACCCATATAGTGAGAACGGCAACCAGGGCGGGTCCGTGTCTACAGGAACTCCCAGTTCCGAAAATTTTTCGGAAGCGCCCGGTCGTTTCTTCGGCAACCCCGGCTGCAGGCGGGGAATCATCACGTTCATTTTGCCGGCCGGCCATCGACACGATACAAATTGGGGCCATTGTGGTTAACATTTCAATTTAATATGAAAAGTTAAAAATATACCCCCTATATGCGCAGGCATGACATCCCCTTTTTTCAAGGGTGGATGCGTTTCACTGCGGCGCCATCACCCCGCGGCAACCTGTGCTCGACCTTCATGGCATATAACGTGCACCTAACTCCGTTCATAAGCCACCGGATCGACCGGAGGCCGCTGATTTGAGCGTTTCAAATTACGGTGCAGAAAAAATGCTGATTGGGTTCGCATTGTGTGCGATACCGGGATGGATTCATGGAAGGAAGATGTAAGCAGTCGATATGCCGGCGACGCGCCTCGATGGTGAGGGCCGCTTTTCTGGTTGCGTTTGTCCTTTTGCTTGCGGCAACCGCCGGTGGTGAAAGCGGGCCGGATGAAAGTATTTCATTGGAGGCAACCAACCAACCGTTATCGAAGGTCCTCCAACAGCTCTCACAAATTACGGGTTATCGCTTCACGTACAACGAAGACTGGGCGGATGTGAGCATATCCGTCAGGATTGTAAACCAGGGTCTGGATAAAGCCTTGAGAAGAATTCTCGGCAATTTCAACCACGCTATTCTATACCGCGCCGATGGAACCATCAGAATAATGATCTATGACGAGAAAGGCGCCGACGCTTACCAGGCGGGCGACCACCAGCCGCAGGCCGAATATGGGTTCGTCGGATCGGCAGCCGTCGAAAAAGAGGACCTTACCGCCGGAGAAGATGTCGAGGAAAGAGAAACCGATCCCGCTTCAACCGATTCCTCGGAGGGAGATCGGGGAAACGAGACGGAGGAACCCAAAGAATAAAGTTCGAGGCAACCGCCTTCGGATAACCACAGAAGTCAGAATTCAGAAGCCGGAGATCAGAGATCAGAGGTCGAAGTCGGAGGCCGGTTGAAAGCATGCGCACCACAGATCACTTGAACCGTTGGATCCTGGAATCGAACCCCTCTTTGCGTACATTTATGACGTTGATGCTTCCAGTACGGTATAATCACTCACCTTGATGTATCGGCCCCCGCCGACTCTTGTCAGAATTTTTCCGTCAACCTCGATCATTTGCTGCAGATGGTTGAGCAGGTCTTTGCCCTTGCCGCTGAAATCAATAATGTATTCCTTTTCATCGTGCGTATTGAGGGCAATGCGTTTTATCTTGCCGTCAATATCCCATTGATTCGGTAAAACGATGCCTCGCAGTTTAGAGCTTCCGCTTTTTTTAGGTTTATTTTTCATTGGCTGTTTATCGCATCCTTGGTGGATTTTCCCGGAACGAACTTTACACGCGTCGATGCCTTTATTTTTATCGGTTCACCGGTATAGGGATTGCGCCCTTTCCTCGCCGGGCGCTTGACAGCTTTGAAGGTTCCGAAGCCTGTCAGGGAGACATCCTCTTTCTTCTTCAGTGATCTGGTAATATTGCCAAGGATGCTTTCAAGGGCATCGCGCGCCTCTTTTTTGGTTTTAAGTACCTTGGCAATTTCATCGATCAGGTCTGCTTTTTTCATTAACTTTTTCTCCTTTCAGTGCACTACTATTTTACAGGCAGCCTCAATCCACCTGGCTTCTGCACTGCCTGCAATATTTTCGCGGCGTAAAGTCTCCGGTCCAATGCAGCTGCATGGTGTGCCTCTTTCTGCATTTGGGGCAGATGCATTCTATTTCCGCCTTGAGGTCGTAGGCCGGGTATTCGTCTTCAGGCTCGATTCCCATGGATTCACCTGGCATGGTCTCCATGCTTTTTCTCCTTCCTACGTTGAGCGTTTCAAATTTTGCGAATGATCGACATAAACATATTTTTCCTGCATTTGGTGCAACGCCGCCGCAGACGAGCAAGACCTGAAAATCGTTCAATTTAGGATTTTGTCAGGTTCCGGAAAGTCTTTCCCGTTTTTCCATGGCCGTCTTGCAAAGAATGCAGTGCTCGGCAACCGGGCGGGCCTCCAGGCGCTTCAGCGAAATTCTCTCCCCACAGTTCCGGCAGATGCCATAAGTTCCGTTTTCGATGTCCAGCAGTGAATTCTTGATCTTCTTTATCAAGGTGCTTTCACGATCGCGGATACGGAGTTGAAAGGTGCGTTCCGAATCAAATGAAGCCCGGTCAAGCGGGTCCGGCAGAATCTCGGGCCTCCTCATGGTAACCACCGTTTCATCCGCATGCCGCAGCAGATCATCCAACCAGTCGGTCAAAAGAGCACGAAAGTAGTCCAGCTGTTCTTGTTCCATCGGCCAAAACCTTTTCCCCGCACTACGCCATTCCTCGGCTATTCCATTGGTCCCAGGTCGTCTTCCCCGAATTCCCGATCGTTTTCATAGCAAATGAATTCTTCCGTAAAAATGTCTGCCAGTAGGGTTTCGTCATCCGGATCTACCGAATACTTCATGAAATACAATTTGTCCGATTCTTTCATACGTACCTCCGGTTATAACCTGCCTTTCTTTTTCCGGTAATACTTTTCCCCGCACACGGCACCATCTGACGGTCGTCGCCGGTCACCGGCTCTTTGTTGATGCCATGGACAAGAACTTTTGATTCTGAAAAAACCATTTCCGGAATGACGAGTTCCGGTTTGACACCTTCAATCTGGAGGCATTGCACCTCTTGTCCGATAGGTTTATCGAATAAAATTCTGTCCGCTTCGTCTTTTTATTCCGATTCCGGTTGCTCGCGCAGGCCATACACGGCAGCAGCGCCGCTTTTCAACCGTTTTTCCTCTGTTTCCGTGCCCCATTTCCCTAAAATATCGAGCAAAATCTGTGCCACTGGATCGCGATCTGCCTTCATTAAAGGGGGGGATACTTCACTGCATAACCCTTTTTCTTTGTAAAGGTGATTGCGGCACGGCTTTTGCTTTTGTGTTGCGGTTTTTTTCAATTTCAAACGGTTACCGCGGGCGCATTTTCCGCTGCTTGCAACGGGGAGCTTGAATATCAGATGATACGACGAAGGCATACGACGAGGGCAATTGCAATGATCCAGAAACAGGAAATCGGCAGGGCTTACGCATTTAGGCGTTTGTCAGGCATATTCAGGCATGTGGCCATGGCTAAACTGTTGGAAATCTGCTCAAACCTGATGCTGATTACGGTGGGCAGCATTCTGTGTGCCGCAACGGTCAACGGGATTTTGATCCCCTTCGGGTTTCAAAGCGGCGGGTTTGTCGGTGTGGTGTTGATCGTTCATCATTTTTTCTCCGGCCTGAACGTGGCCGGATTGTACTTCCTCTTGAATATACCTGTCTTTCTCCTGGGATGGCGGTACGTGGGGAAGCGGTTCTTCCTGTACAGTTGCGCGGGAATGGTCATTTTTTCAGCAGCCGTCAGGTGGATTTACTTTCCGATACCAATGCAGGAAAAAATGCTGGCCGCCATTTTGGCGGGCATCATTTCCGGCGCCGGGTCCGGGCTCATCCTGCGTTCGCTCGGGTCCGCCGGTGGAATGGATATCCTTTCGATTATTTTGTTGAAAAGATACTCCGTCCGTCTAGGTTCCAGTGTGCTTACGTTGAACATTGTCATTCTGGGATTCTGCGCTTATTTTTTTTCCGTGGACAGTGCGCTGTATACGCTCGGTTTTCTTTACGTTTCGACCAAGGTGTTGAATATCGTGGTCTATGGTTTCAGCCAACGCAAGGCCGTGTACATAGTCAGCAGCAAGTGGCAGCGTATTCAGGAGGAAATTTTGAACACCATACAGCGGGGGGTGACCATTCTGGAAGCAAGGGGCGGATTCACCGGGCAGGAAATTAAAATGCTGTTTTCCGTTGTCACCTTTCAGGAGCTTCCCAGAATCAAGAAAATCCTTTACGCTATCGACCCGCAAGCATTCCTGGTTGTCAACGACACCCTGGAGGTGATGGGAAACAGAATCGGCAACCAGCCCCACTGGTAACCTCAACTACGTTATCGGCAAAGCCGTTTGCGGTTGCGGTGCAATCAATGACCGTCGGGGTGAAATTTCTTGAATTCCTCTTTACAGATATCGTAGCGGTTCATCAGTTTGTTCAGTTGGCGGGTGCTGATGCCTGCTTCGGCAGCCGACGTATTAATTTTTCCCTTGTTTCGTGATAGCAACTCTTTGATGTAGCTGCGCTCGATATCCTCGATGGCGCTGCGGCGCACCTCGGCGAGGGTTTTCCTGGCGTCGGCTTTCAAGGTCATGGTGCCCGGCTCTTGAGACAGGATCTCTGCGGGAAAGCTTTCGGGAGTGAGCAGTGAAGAGGATTCGAGAATATAAGCCCTTTCGATGAGGTTCTCGAGTTCCCGGATATTGCCGGGCCAGCTGTAGGCTTTGAAAGCCTCCAGGACGCGCTGATCGAAATCGTGAATGTCTTTGGATTCAAAACGGTTCAACCGGTCTAGAATGATGCCGCTGATCTTTTCGATATCTTCAAGGCGTTCACTCAGGGGCGGTATTTCAATGGGGAACACGTTCAGGCGATAGAACAGGTCCCTTCTGAATTCGCCTGCGGCACACATGGCTTTCAGGTTTGAGTTGGTTGCCGCTATGACGCGGACGTTGGCGGTAAGGATTTCTTCGCCGCCCAGTCGCTGAAAGGTGCCATCCTGTAAAATTTGCAGCAGCTTGATCTGAACCGAAGGGGTGATCGTCCCTAATTCGTCCAGGAATATGGTGCCGCCGTTGGCAATCTCGAACTTGCCCATTTTCCGTTTTACGGCGCCGGTAAAGGCGCCTTTTTCATGCCCGAAAAGTTCGCTTTCGATCAGGGTGTCGGGAATCGCGCCGCAGTGGACGCTGATCAACTGGTTGTCACGCCGATTGCTGTGCTGATGAATCAGTTTTGCCATCAGGCTCTTTCCCGTACCGGTCTCTCCGGTCAGGAGAACCGTGCTCTTGGTGGGGGATACAGAGCGGATCTGTTCGAAAACCCTTTTCATTCTCGGGTTGTTTGTTTGGATGAGCTTCAGTGAATCCACCTGCCAGAATTTGTCTCTCAGATAATCCAGTTCCGATTCCTTCATGATCGAGTCGACTATCTGGTCCGATATCAGATTCACCTCCTCCTTGCTGACCGGATGGGTCAGGTAATTTCTGGCCCCGGCCTTCACCAGCATGACCGCTCTTCTCAAATCGGTCTGAGTGGTTAGCAGAATTATTTCAAGGTAGGGGTTCAAACGCCAGATAGGTTTGAGTATCTCCTTGTAGTTATTTTCACGGGCCTTGCCCAATAAAATATCAGTGTCAGAGAAAAAGAGGCTGTGTCGCTTTTCGCGTATTGAATGCAGGGCCCTTTCCCTGGAATCCACATGTTCAATTATGTATTGCTCATCGAGGCACTGAGTGATGCTTTGCAATGCATCCCGGAATTTGGTGGCGACCAGAATGGATTTCATGAGTTGCACCTGTGATTATGTTGATTGAGTAGCTCCCTGAATTTCATGCACCGGCCTTATGTGGCGCGCCGGCAAAAACGGTTCCCCACACGGGCATGTCCTTCAGTTCCATGGGGTCGATTTCAAAAGGATCGGCTTCGAGCACACAAAAATCCGCCCTTTTGCCGAACTCGATACTCCCGATCATGTGGTCCAGGTGAAGTTGGTAGGCCGCCTCGATGGTCATGGCCTGCAAAACATCCTTTACGGTTACACGGTGCTCCGACCCCAGCACGGTCCCGGTATCCATGGTAGTACGATGGACGGTGGCCCATGCCCCGACCCAGGGCAGCTGCGGTGTTCCCGGAGGGTCATTGTGAAACCCCCAGGAAACGCCCAGGCGTTTGGCCGTACCTGTGGGGGCCATGTGGCGGCTACGGTCCATGCCTTGTAACTGAAGGTGCGAGTCTCCGTAATAGTATATCTGAGGGGTGAAGAACTGGACGGCTACACCGAGCGCCCTGGCCTGTCTCAACTGGGATGAGGTTATATTGTAGGCGTGGTCTATTCTGTGGCGCATGTCCGGGCGGCATTTGAGGGCCTGGGCCGTTTTCACGGCATCCAGGACAATCTGGCATCCGGGCCGGCTGTTGGCGTGCGTGATGGTCGAAAGGCCGGCTTCGTGGCAACGGATGAGCCACTCGCGGACTTCCGCGGGGTCGTTTTCCATATCGCCTTCCGGCGTTCCATCCCAGTATCCCGGCCATCCCACGGGTGATGTCCTCGATATAATGGATCCGTCGGTATAGAGCTTTACCGGGCCGATGCAAAAGGGATCCTTTGCCGTTGCGGCATCCTCCTTGACGATTGCGGCGAACGCCTCTATGGATCCGGCTTCTGCCACGCCTGTTTTAGCCCACGGCAGCCCCACGATCCTCAGATGGTTTTCGGGTGCGGACAGCAGCATTTGAAACCGGTCGCAGGACTGCCGGTATCCTAAGGCGCCCAGGGCCGCCTCGCAGGCCGTGGTGCACCCGCTCTTGGTAAAAAGCGGCAGGATTTCTTTTATCTTCTCAGCGGTAATGTTTACCAGGTCAGGCAGTGCCGGCAGAACCGCCATTATACCCGTGGCTTCGATCAGGGTTCCGTTGGGTTTGCCGTTTTCATCCGCCGCTACACCGGGCGGCAGCTGCCCCTTCAGAACACCCGCCTTTTCCAACAGGGCGCTGTTAACCCAGAACCGGTGGAATACAAGATTGGAAACAATGATAGGCCGCGTTGCGGAAACCCGGTCCAGTTCATCGATGTGCAGGCTGCCAACCTTGTTCTCGTCGTAGGCGACGGCGTACAGCGGTTCTCCGGGCGGCAGTTCACTGTCCAGTTTCTTCAGGCGGTCGATGACGTCCTTTTTCCGGGCATAGACCGGATGGAAGCCGCCCTCGGGCTTCGGCCACGGGATCTGGGCAACGAAATGACCGCTGTAGATCAAAGCCTGCATCTCCACATGGGTATGGGCGTCTACAATGCCCGGCATCAAAACGTTGCCTTCGAAAGTGGTGTCCACATCGTAGGAAGAAAAGGGCGACTTCTCGAGATTGGCGATTACCGCCGCTTTGCTTCCTACGGACAGGATGCGCCCCTCCTTTACGGCAACCGCATCGGCAACGGGCTGTTCGGGCAGCATGGTGATAATTTTTCTGGCCGTGAAAACGGTCGTTTTCGTTGACACCTTTCAACTCCTTCACTGCAGTGGCAAAATGTACCTGAGCCGTTGCCGGCCTCCTTCACAGCTTGGTGTATTGCCGTCTAAGCCAGGTGAAAATATTTTCGAAGATGAAAGATATATGTTTCCGACCGATTGTTCAACTGAAACCTACATTTTGGTGAAAACCGCCGGCAGGTTCGGGTGATGGTGTAGGGAAGGCGTGTCGGGTTAGCGGGTTAGTGGGTTATATGGGTTGCTTGGGTCAATTGGGTTATTTGAGTTTATAGGGTTGGGGGGGCATCAGGTTGCCTGCGTTTGTCGATAACTCAATGAACACAACAAACACAATGAACAAGCCCCTTCCTGGGCAAAGCCGGTAACGGGCCCTACGGACCGGACACCTACCAATGCCCTGAAAGGGGTTATGAAAAGGGCGTACCGGTAGCTATTTCGTGCCGCCCGGATCGATGGGCGCCTCCTCCGGGCTAATTGCGGGCGCTGCCGGGAAATGCACGACTTGTAGGTGGGCTGCCTGCAAGGCTGAGGTTAAGGATCGGGGCTTACAGTTCCTGTACGCCTGTTGCCTTGGGACCCCTCTGTCCCTGCTCTAACTCGAAAGAGACACGGTCGCCTTCCGAGAGGGACTTGAAACCCTCCTTCTGGATCTCCGAAAAGTGGACGAATACGTCGCCGCCTTCGTCATTCTCAATGAATCCGTAACCTTTTTTATCACTGAACCATTTTACGATACCTTGTGCCAACCTCTCAACCTCCTTCCGGTCTGACCGGGGCTCGGAAACGGGAGCTCCCGCGGGTGTTCGATTCAGCTGAACAGAAAAGGGTGCATTTTCACCCTCAAATTAGGTTTAAACAACACGACAGCTTATTTATTCAAAAACCAGACCGGATTACAATACTGTTTAATTATTGATTAATTCCGTATTCAAAATAGATGGTTTGTCCGAGCGGTCGGGAAGAGGGATCGCCTCAACTATGAGGATCACTTCAGGAAATCCCTAATGGCAAGATCGCGATCGGTGTGCCGGTCGAAGAGGATGCTGAAGTGATTGGTGTCGGCGACAGCCAGCTCCCTTGCATTGAGGATCGACTGCAGCATGGTTTCTACGGTATGCAGGGGGAGCAGGAGATCCTGCTGGCCGAGAAATCCCCGGGTGGCCCTCAGGATGAGAACGTCGCAGGCAATGTCACGGTAGTGAACGCTGACATCCTTTTTCCGGATATCGGCAATTTCCTGCTGGATGATCGCCGGGTCGATGCGCGAACGGACCCCCTGGTCGACCTTCCTGACGTCGTGCTGAAAATACGTTTCGTGAAATTCCGTCCAGGGTTGAAAGATGGGAGCCTCCTTCAGGGGCTGTGTGTAGGCTTCGAAGGAGGGGAAAACGTTCTTCAGACGCTCCAGGGAAGGTTTGATGACCGTTTCGATGCTGTCCCAGCGCTTCTGTGACAACTGGCCGCCGCCATCCAGCAGGATGAGTCTCTCCACCATGTCCGGGTAGCAGGCCGCGAAGGCGACCGCAATGTAGGCGCCGAGTGAGTGGCCCAGCAGGGTGACGCGCTGCAGCTCCAGATCCTGCAACAAGGCCCGCAGGTCTTTGACATGATGGCCCAGTGAATAGCCCTCGGCCGGTTTGCCGGAAAGGCCCCGGCCCCGCAAGTCAAGGCCTAAAACGCGATGGCTCCCTGAAAGGGCGGGGATCAGGCGGTCCCAGCAGCGGCAGTTGGCGGTCAGCCCGTGAATGCAGAGCAGGGTTTTCCTCCCGCTGCCCCACTGAGCCAGTTGCAGGTCGATGTTGTCGCCTTTGGCCTTGAACATGGTCGGTTTTTGCATGTGTTGACTCCAATCCCAATATCGAACATCTACATTCTAAACAATTTCAAATGACCAAATACCAAATACTTGCACCTTCTGGTTGCTTTTTTCGTCATTCCTGTCTTCGCAGGGATGACGAGGGTTCTAATCTAAAACTCCCCAAATAGGTACTAAATAAGGAGAAAACCTTTGATCAGTGTACACACCGTGTCGATCTGTTCCAGAAAGGCGGCGTGCCCGGTGCGGGGGATGCAGACCAGCTGGGAATTGCCCATCTGCCGGTGCATGGCGGCCATCTGTGCGTAAGGGGTGATGATGTCCTCCTCGGCGGCCATTAAAAGGGTCGGGTGGTTGATTTCAGCGAGCCGGTTTCTGATATCGTAGTCGTGGTTGGAGCTTGCCAGACGGATAAAACCGTCGAACCACGCCCGGGTCAGATTGTCCTTGAACAGCCGACGGCGGTTTGCCAGCCAGTCGTAGTGGTTGTTGTAAAAGGTTCGTGAATAAATGGGAATCAGGGCCAGATCGAAAAAAGCCTCTCCGTCATAGAGTCGCGCAGCGCATTTCCACATCTCGCCCATGGACAGGAGGTATTGATCGATGTGGGCCGAGGTGTTCGACAGTACCAGGCGGTCCACGTTTTCTGGATGGGCCAGGGCGAAAAGGAGCGCAACCTGGCCGCCGTAGGAAACGCCCCAAAGGTCGGCCCTGTCGATTTTTAGATGGGCGAGGAGTTTTTTTAAATCCTCCACGTGTATGTGGTTGTCGTAGCCCGCAGCGAGCCGTGCCGACTGCCCCTGGTCGCGCATATCGTACAGGATCAGTTGAAAGCGGTCCTGCAGTCTTTGGATGTGGTCTACCCAACTGGGCGTGCTCATCATGATGCCGTTCAAAAGCACCAGAGGCTTTCCCTGGCCGTGGACCTCATAGTAGATGCCGGGATCTTCTAAGTACATGGATAATCTTTCTCCCAATGGCAATGTTCAGATTTTTTCATAGCGGCGAAGCCGCGTTAAATCAAAGCGTGGCACACGCTTTTATCCCCACCGTATGGACGCGGCGGCATAGGTGAAACCGATGCCGCCGTTGAGCATGGCCACGACCGTGCCGTTTTGTACGGCCTTGCGCTCGAGGCCCAGGTCCAGAGAAATGAGCGGGTCGTTGGTGCCGTGATGGCCGAAGCTTTCGAGGTCCGCGGACTGGTGCGGCGCAAGCTCGAGAGTCCCGAGGACCTTTTCCCGGTCGGCCGGGGACAGGTGCCGCAGGGCAAGATAACCGATCTCGGGTGTGTTTTGCAGCCTTCCCACTGTCTCGCAAAGGGTTGCCGCCCATTTTCGTCTAAGATAGTCGGCAACTTTTTCGGGATGCCGGTTCTGAAAAAACATGATGTCCGTGTTCAGGTTCTCACGGCTGAAAGGAATTTCGGTCCCCCCCCCGGGCACGTAAACCTCGTCGGCCATTTCAGGGTGAACCAGGAAAGCCGTGTCGATCAGGGTATTGCGGCCGTGTCCCCGGCGGAGGATCAGGGCGCCGCCGGAGGCTGAACAGGGGAGCAGAAAGCGGGTGCCCGGGTTGTCGCTCGTGACCAGGTCGATGTTGCGCGTGCCGCCGGCCAAAAGCACGGTTCGGATGCCTTCGTCACCGGTGATCAGGTCACGGGCAAGCTTTATCCCCTGAATCAGGGTGACGCTTTGACCCACAAGGTCAAAGGCCCAGGCGTTTTTACAGCCGGTCTCCTCCTGGAGGCGGATGGAGGGGGTCTGGGCGATGTAGTCCTTGTATTCCTCTCCGGTCCAGATGACCACATCCACATCCATGGGATCCACATCGCCGGCAGACGCGAAGGCTTTTTGCGCGGCTTTTTCCGCCATGACAACCGGTTGATCCTTGTCCGATGGCAGATAACGCTGTTTTATGCCCAACGCACGCAGCTCCTCCACCGTCAAACGGTAACGTGCCGCTATTTGTTCGGCGCTTTCGATATCTTCGGGCAAATAGAGCCCGTAACTGACGATTCCAACGGTCATGGCTATACCTCACCGTATTTTTTCTTGAGGAGAAATTTTTGTATTTTTCCGGAAGCGGGGGTGCGGGGAAGTTCGTCCAGCACCTCGAGGTACTTGGGCATTTTGAACTTTCCAACGCGGTCTTTCAGGTAGTCGAGCAGTTCATCCAGCGTAAGGGAGTTTCCGGGTTTCAGTTCGACAAGGGCCTTGCCTACCTCGCCCCAGCGCTCGTCAGGCACGCCGATGACCGCGGCCCCGGCAACGGCGGGGTGGGCTTCGATGACGCGCTCGATTTCGGCGGGGTAGATGTTGGCGCCGCCGGAGATGAACATGTCTTTCAAGCGTCCGGCTATGGCCATGTGCCCGTCCGCATCGACCCGTCCGAGATCGCCCGTGTGGAACCAGCCATCCGGTATGGCTTCGGCGGTGGCTTCGGGTTTGTTCAGGTAGCCGGCGCAGACATTGGGACCGCGCAACAGGATCTCACCCTCTTCGCCGGGGGAGACATCGCTTCCGTCTTCGTCAACGAGCCTGACGTCCACAAAGGGCATGGGATGCCCGATGGTGCCCAGTTTTCCATTGGCCATGAAGTTGTTGGGGCCCACCTCGGTCAGGCCATACCCCTCCCATATTCTGATGTTTTTTTGTAGTTTGAAAATGTCGAAGATATCCCTGCTCATGGGGGCGCCGCCCGAAACCGCGAAGCGCATGTTTTCGAAAGACGTTTCGGCAAACCGCGGGGAGTCGATCATCATCTGGTACATGGTGGGTACACCGAAAAAGACGGTGACCTTTTCGCGGTCGATGAGATCCAGAATCAGGTCCGGCTCAAAACTGCGGATCAGGATGTTGCTGCCCCTGCAGCTGAACAGCGGCAGGGTGAAGACATTCCAGCCGGCCGTGTAAAACATGGCGGCATGCAGAATCGTCCGGTCGCTGGAACGCATGTCCCACCCCAAAACGGTGTTGACGGCATTCCAGGTTAGCATGCCGTGGGTCAGCAGAACCCCCTTGGGGACACCGGTTGTACCGGAGGTGTAGATGATCAGCTGCGGGTCTTCGGGCTGAATCGAAACCTGCGGCAGTTGATTGGCGGCTGTCCGGTCCCAGAGGGACGGCAGGGCCGTTCCCACGCTGTCGTCGTTGTCGAAACAGACGTAGTGGGGCAGGCGGACGTTCGCTTTCAGGCGGTCGACGACGGCCTGGTGATCCCGGTCGAAGAAGATGGCCTTGGGGGCGGCATCTTCCAGGAAGTAGATGAATTCGTCTTTGGCCAGGCGGAAATTCAGGGGCACGAGGATCGCTCCCAGGCGACCCAGCCCGAAAAAGAGCACGATGTACTCGGCCCGGTTCAAGGCCAGGCAGGCCACGCGGTCACCTTTTTGAATACCGAGGTCCTCTTTTAAAAAGTGGCCCATTTTATCGATTTCACGGGCGAGTTGCCCGTAGGTGTATCTGCGGTTTTCAATGGCATCGAAGAGGGCCTCCTTTTCGGGAGAGGCCTTGGCCCAGCGGCCGATCATGTTTCCGTAGATCATAAAAGGCTCCTAATTTTATTGTGCAGTCATTTTGGAACTTCTTTTCATACGTAAAACAGCAGTGAAATAGAAATCAGCCCGTAGCTGACAGGCCATAGCTCATGGCATGCTATCAGCTATGAGCGATGACCCTTTTTTCACGCGGCCCCTGGAACCCTTGACCCCTTGGGTCCTATTCTGTTCTACCCCACCTCAAGGCCGTTGCATTCCAGGCATAGCCGATGCCGGCGGATATCATCAGCACCAGGTCGCCGTCTTTGATACGGTTCTCCTCCAAAGCCAGTTCCAGCGAGAGGATCTGGTCGTTTTGACCGTGATGGCCGAACTCTTCCAGATAGCGCGTCTGCTCCGGATCTATGCCCAGCTGGCCCACCAGGTAGTCGTGAGCGCTTTTTTTTACCAGGAGCGTGGCCAGGTAGTCCACGTCGCTGCGTTCGTAGCCGCACTTTTCGAGCACGCGGTCGATGCAAAGCAGCCAGTTGGAGAGGCTCAGGCGTTCCAGCCGCTCTTTCATACCCACGGGGTCTACCACGTCCAGGTACTGGCGCCCTTCCTCGAGGCCCTGTACGGTCATGGGGG
>JAJDNW010000082.1 GCA_022340465.1 Deltaproteobacteria bacterium
GGATTCGGCGGAAATCAATTTCAGCGGAAAATAAAATTCCAGTTCACTGATGCGGCGTTCATGGGAAACCGCGGAAAGGCTGAATCGGTCTTGTCCGGTATCCAGGGAGGCCGTGACCACATTTTCCGTCATTGTTAAAACCGCATCTTTCCATGCCATATCGAAACCGTATGCCTGCATTTTTTGATGAACGAGTGTTTCGAGCGTTTCATTCCCCACGGCAGTAAAATCCATGTGCTCGAACAAATCGTGAAAAAATATGCCGGCACCGGCGCCTTTCGGGAAGCTAAAAATGGTGTGGGCTTCCATACCGGATTCCCCATGCGCAGATGCCTCCGTCGTTGCGGCTTCATCGGAAAGCGTTGCTATCGACGGTTCCGCGGCAAGGCCCTGTGCGTCCCTGTCCGGCAGTTCTGCATCAGGTGTGTGACCGGAAACCAGCGCAGAATAGCTCGATATGCGCCAGGTGCGATCGATGGGGTGGACGAGCCGGCGCACCTCGAATGCTTCCGCCGCTCCTTTCTGGTGTGAGGGCGCAACACCTTTGTCGACAACGGTTTCCCGGGGCATGGACGCCACACGGATCGCATGGTTCGATGCCGTCTCAAGGGATCCAAGATCCTTTATCAACGCCGCATCATCCTTGGCACGAAACTGGAAGCCGATCTCTTCTATGAGGCCATGCACCGGTTCCTGTTCTGAATTCAAATCGGGCGCGTTGTCATCGTAGTGCAAAAGATATGCAAGGGCGGACGATTCCGCCCCGTTGATGCGTCCCCACACCAAAATACACCGTTCCCGGGCGCGCGTCACCGCCACGTAAAGAAGCCTCAAGTTTTCAGCCAGAAGCTCACGCTGCGCCAAGCGCCGGTGGTCGGCCATGTCCGCCGATCCCAGATCGATGGTGAGACGGTTGTCGGCATCCCGGTCGTGAAAAACGAAATCAGGCCCTTTCACCTCCGAGTCCCCCCAGGCAAACGGGCAGTACACCACCGGAAACTGGAGTCCCTTGCTTTTGTGAATGGTGATGATTTTGACGGCGCGGGCATCACTTTCGAGACGCAGCTGATGGGTTTCCGGAATGCCGGCTCCGGGATCGCGCTGCAGCCGGTACCACTTTAACAGGGCCTGCATGCCATACTTTTCCTGAAGGGCGCCGGTGTGGAGCAATTCGGCCAAGTGCAGCAGGTTGGTCAGCCGCCGTTCGCCATTAGAGAGCCCGAGCATTCGCGCACGCACGTTCTCTCTGGAAAGCAGACGGTTGAACATGCGCATGAAGCCCGCCGTCATCCACAGGCGGCGATATGTCGAAAACCGGTTAAGCGTATCCTCCCACCAGGAGGGATCCAGGGCATCGGGTTCCAGCGATGGGATGGGCACACCCAGGATGCTCGTGGCCAACGCCGCCTTCAGGCGTCCCTCGTCGCGAGGGTCTGATATGCCGGTCAGGACAAGCAGCAGATCGTCGGCCTCGCGGGATTCAAAAACATTGCCGGCATTGTATATCACCGCCGGCACTTTTTTGTCGGCCAGTTGCGCCTTTACGATCCCGGCCTGAAGATTGGTTCTCACCAGAACCGCTATGTCGGCCGGGTTCATCTTTTGGGAGCCGGTGATAAGTCCATGGGCATGGGTTGAAACCGCCGCCGCGATACAGACCTCGGCCTCTGCTTTGCCCTGCGGTTTACCGCCTGCAGCGCCCGTGAACCAAAGTTGAAATGCGGCGGCCTGTGCTTTTGAACGTGTTTGGCCGCCATGGGCGGCGATCCCCTTTTCGAACAAGATTTTATCGAACACGAATGGTTTTTTCACCCTCGAGAAAAGCGTGTTCACTGCGGTAACGAGCCGCTCATCGGAGCGGTAATTGGTTAAAAGCGTGTATTTTTGCCGCGTCTTTTCGGACGCCTGCATGTACGAAAAAAGATCGGCACCCCTGAAGCTGTAGATTGACTGTTTGGGGTCTCCGATCATAAACAGCAACGGGCTGTTTTTTCCGGCGGCAAACAATCGGGAAAATATGTCGTACTGGAGCATGTCCGTGTCCTGAAACTCGTCGACCAGTGCGGCACGGTAGCGACGCCTGACGGCGGCAGCCAGAAGTCCACCGCCCTGCTTGACCAGGGCATCCCTTACCCTGTAGAGCAGGTCGTCGAAATGCTGAATATTCCTTTTTTTCTTCATCAGGGACAGCGTTCGACGGGCATATGGAAAAAGTTCGGACTTTAGTGAGATCAGCCACGCGTCCATCTCCTCCAAAAGGGCTTCCCCGGCGGCATTGAGTTCGTCACAAAGGGTAAAGAAAGGGTGCTCCGGCGTCTTCAGCCCCTTTCGCGTCTTTTGGTGCAGGGTGGTTGCCGTCAGCTTGTGAAACGCCTTGAAAAGGGGGAAACGCAGCCCTTCGTTTTCACAAAAAGCGTCCATGGCGGCCATGAGCTTTTGGACAGTGATTTGACGGCGGGTGACGCCCGTGTGCTGATCCACCGCTTTCATACCGCCATACGCGCTCCCATTGAGGGCCGGGTCCGACAGCAACTTTTCCACGGCTTTTCTTTCTGCGGGCCACTGGTCCGCAATTTTCCTTGAGCAGATCCTGAAATGCTCCATCATGTTAAATTCCGGTTTCCTGTTCTGCGGAATCGGATGCAGGTTCATCCCCTTCGACATTTCAACCAGCTTTACCAGGCTGGCCGGGTTGTTGAGCATCAGCACGGCGTATCGCACGCACTCGGGAGGGGCGCCGTACAGATTACTCCGCCAGTAGTCATCGACCATGGCCACCACGAGATTTCTCTGGTCGGCGACCAGTTCCGTGTCGAAAAGATTGCCGGTTTCAAAGGCGTTTTCATGTAGAACCCGCTGGCAGAAACCGTGAATGGTGAAAATCGAACAGGTGTCGAAATCGCTTATGGCAAGGGTAAGCCGCTCTATAGCTGCTTTTGAATCGGGTTGTTTACCGAGCAGGCCGTCAAGAAAGTCGTCTTCGGCCCTACCGGTTTCAAGGCTCCGCCGCGCCTGCAGCAGCCTCTCCCTTATTCTCTGCTTGAGCTCTTCGGTGGCGGCGACGGTGAAGGTGACGACCAGAATCTGGTCGATGGTAAATTGTTTTTCAAGAATCAGGCGCAGATAGAGGCCGGCGATGGCGTATGTTTTCCCCGTGCCGGCGCTGGCCTCGATCAGGTTGGTGCCGGACAGGGGGGTGCTGAGGATGTCAAAGGGTTGCAATGAACTCATCGCTGCATCTATCCCATTTCATAATCTTTCCTATGGCGGCAAACCCGAAAATCGCTCAAGATAAGATATTATCTTCAAACCACGATCTATATAGCACGCAGGGGGTGAAATTCCAATTTGCGAATTTACCCATTAGGTGCTAATCTCCTGTTCATGACAATCATGCCACCAAACACAAAAAACAAAACCCGAAACACCCCACCGGAGTCAACCCATGGCACATGAAGACGCAGGCCATTACGCCGCCAAACACCCGTCAGGAACGAAAGTCGATCCTTCGATCAAACAAAAATTGGAAACAAAGCTGTCCGCAGGGAAAATCAGCTGCGCCGCCGCGCACGCCATCGCGGAAGAACTGGGGGCGCCCCCCGCCGATGTGGGCGTCGCCATCGATCTCATGGAAGCGCGCATCGCTAAATGCCAGTTGGGGCTTTTCGGCTATCATCCCGAGAAACGCATCGTAAAACCCGCCGCATCCCCCTCACCGGATATCGAGGATGCCGTCAAACGCCACCTGGAGAATGGGCGCATTACCTGTAAAAACTGTTGGCAGATTGCCGAGAGGGCAGGCCTGAAAAAAATGGACATCTCGAATATCTGCGAACAGCTGGGGATCAAGGTTGCCAAGTGCCAGCTCGGCGCCTTCTAGAGTGGTTGCCGGAAAAACGTTCCGAATGGCTTGCCGGGACGGACTCTAGTATAGACTTGTGGCAATCGGTATAAACCCACTAATGCAACGCCGGGGTCAAGCGTGTACGGGAGGCGGTACGCCGCAGCCGTTTATTGCTGGCCGATGAGGGGCTGCACGAACCGGGACTCAGAATCCCAGGGGAATAGAATCCAGGTGTCCTGACTGACCTCGGTGATAAACGTGTCCACGACCGGCCGGCCGGCGGGTTTGGCGTAAACCGTTGCGAAATGGGCTTTGGGCAGCAT
>JAJDNW010000083.1 GCA_022340465.1 Deltaproteobacteria bacterium
TGGCGGTAAGCCGCTGGAGCTTTGGGTCACGTCCCTTGTAAACGATTCCCATGGCTCCCTTGCCGATCTGTTCGATGATTTCATAACGTCCCAGGGTCGGTTTGACCGCCGGCGTCGTCGGAGAGCCCTGATCACCGGGGGTGGGCAGCCCGCCGCCCGTCACGGAAGGTGACGTCAGATCGCCGGGGTCCGTTGAGGAGATGGCGCCGCCGCGGAAATCGGAAGTCCTCCGATTGGAAAAGAAGCGCAGTCCGCCGAAGAAAAGAACGCTGAGGGCAAGCAGTTTGAGCAGTATTTTGACAATCAGCTCGATGTCACTCCCCACCGACACGAAGGTTCCCAGAAAATAATCCACGGAATCGGTGATCAGAAGTATTGCCAGAAAAATCATGATCAGGTTGACGGCGTCGGCAATCTTTCCCCCGGCATATTCTTTGCGGACCCGGTTGTAGATGACGAGGGTCATTACATAGAAAACCAGACTCAGCAGTTTGCCCAGCAAATAGTCTGCACCACCATTCATGTCTACTCCATTACCTCAGTCACCGGAATAACGGGATCGGCGCCAACCTCAATCTGCAAACCAGCGGCGGCGGAACAGGCCGCTTTGGGGGCCGTGCTCCTCCCTTCGGCTTCATCGGAAGCCGCTGATTCAGCCAGGACGCTCCACTATATATTAATCGGGTCGATTTTGTCAAAAAAACAGATGGTTTCAAAAAAACCAGGGGTCGAGGGTTAAGGGAAGCCAGGGGACAAGGGTTCGAGTGGCCCAGAAGCTCATAAGCTCATAGCCGATAGCATGCCATGAGCGATGACCTGTCGGCTATGAGCTTTTTTATGTTTCAATCGAACCTTAACGCCTCGAAACGCGGGAAAAATTTAACGTTTCCGCCATCCCTGGGTCTTCTTGATGAAGCGCCTGTTCACCAGTTCAGCCAGGCCCCTGACGACGACATTGGCCAGAACGATGAGCATGCACATGGCCGCGGCCGGGGCCGTATCGCCGGCATCATCCATGTTGATCACCGCTACCGAAGCCAGCGGTGTGTCGCTGGTGTACAGAAAAATAACCGCCGATACCGTGGCCATGGAACTGACGAAATAAAACACCGCAATTTCCAGGATCGCCGGAAAACACACCGGCACCGTTACCTTTAAAAAGGTTTTATAGAAAGGCACGGCCATCGATTCGGCTACGGATTCGAACTCCTTGTCCAGTTGACGGATGGCCGTGGTGGCCGTCAAGAAACTGACCGTATAAAAGTGGATGATGTTGCAGACGACCAGGATAGCCATGGTGCCGTATAAAAAGTGAAAAGGGCTCACCAGTTTGAAATCGGTAAACGGCAGGTTGAAATAGGTCTTGTTGAAAAAGAAGATATAGGCGATACCGATCACCAGGCCGGGTAGCGCCAGGGGCACAATGGACAGAAAGTAGGCCGCTCTCCGCAACCAGACGGCGCCCCGGGTCTTGTCGATGAGATAGGCGCTGGTGAAAGTGATGAATGCACCGCAAAGCGCGGTCAGGGCCGCCATTTTGATGCTGTTCCAGAAAGCCGCGTACCCCCCCCCGCCTACATCGTTGAAGGCATAGTGTTTGAGGGTCCACAGTTGAGGATAGCGTTCGGGATTGGTGAAGGCATACGGCCAAATCTTCACCAGCGATGCCACTCCGGCCATGAAGACCATCGTCAGAATGAAGACGGCGATCAACGAGCAGATGGTTCCGAAAGCGGCGTCACGTGCCTGGTTGGTCTTGGGTGTGTAAGGGACGCTGCGCGCGGTGACAATGGCCGTGGCCCGGCGCTGGACGATGCGATCGGCGACAAACGCCAAAACCGTGGGGATGAGCAGAATGATGCTCACCGTAGCGCCCATGCCGAAGTTCTGCTGCCCGATGACCTGTTTGTAGATGTCCACCGCCAGAATATTGAACTGACCGCCCACCACTTTCGGAGCACCGAAGTCGGTGAACGACAACGTGAAGGCCACGAATATGGCGCTTAAAAGCCCGAATTTAATGCTGGGGATGGTGACCTTGAAAAATGTTTTCAAGGTCCCTGCGCCGAGGCTTTCCGAGGCTTCATACAGGCGTGCATCTGTGTTGGAAAGGGCCACCAGCAGGATCATGAAAGCCGGTGGAAAGGTGAAAACCACCTCTGCAATCACGATACCCGTCAGTCCGTAGAGGTGGATGTCCCAGGCGAGCCAGGGATACTTGTCGAAAAACCCGGTGGTGATCACCCCCTTGTTGCCGAACATGTACACCAGGGACAACCCATAGAGCATCGTGGGGGCAAAAAGCGGAATCATGGCCACGATGCGGAAAAAAGCCTTGCCGATCATCCTGGTCCTATGAATGCCGTAAGCGTAGACAAAGGCCAGGCTGACCGCGATGAACGTCGTGTAGAGGCCTACCCGTAGACTGTTCCAGACCGACTGCGCCAGGCCGGAGTCCACCATGTGCCGCGTTAGAAGCTCGATCGCCCCGAAGGCCTGGAAAGCCAGCAACAGCAGAATGGCTATGGTGAGCATGCCGTTCTGATTAAAGGGAACCTTGGGGCGGATCAACGTCCAGGCAAAAAAGCCGATGAGAACAATGGCCACCAGTATGTTGGCCAGGGCGACGAACGTCCTCTCCTGGGAGATGCCTTTCAGGCCGAAGTAGTCGAAAAAATTGACCAGGCCGATAAACCTTTTCAGCACCACCAGGTTTTCTCCCGCAGGGAGCCCCTTGCCGTCGATTAGCCATCCGCCCTCTTCCGTGCGCACGATCTCAATCGCGGCGACCGGCAGGGTCCTCGCACTGACGCTGTCGGGCTTGGCGCGGTGACAGACGACGCGTTGGATGCTGTCCTTGCCGAGTTCCACAAAAACGGACTCGGTTTCGCCATGATTCATTTTCAGTTCTACGGGTTTGTTGTTGATATAGAGAACCTTTTGCTTCCCCTCCTCCAACATGAAAAGAACCGTGTTGCCGGCCACATTCACCTGACCGCGGAAATCGTCCTCCAGTTTTTCCTGTTCCGTGGGTTCTTCTATTTTGACGACCACTTCCATGTGAGTGGCCCGTTCAACCACGGCCAGCAGAGGCAGCACGACCCCTACCATCAGCCAGAGGCAAGCCAGCGCTATCAGCAGCCGACGAACCCAGTCTTCACCGCTGGACCTTTTGGTCACCCGTTCCCTGCCGTTCCCTGCATCGATCGCCAAGTCTTTCATAAGGAGAGCGTTGTCCTTTATCCGAACAGGCGCGGCCGTTATCAGCCGGCGCGCTTGGTTTTGAACAGCAAAAGTCTTTCAGGCGGCAAATGGATGGGAAGTTCCATCTGGGTATGTGCCTGCAGGTACTCCATGGTTTCCACCTGGAGGTCCATGGTCAGACGCTGATCCATCGAGCCCCCGGCCTGATGCAACACCCTGAGGTAGAGGGTGTAGAGTGACCCCCGAAACTCGATGCGTTCCACCTTCGTATTGATGATGTTGACGTCGATGGAGTCATCGCGGATAACACGAATGTCTTCCGGCCGGATGGCGACAATAACACGGCGCCCCTGATAGTTGACAGCCCTTCCCTCGGCGGTCTGGAGAACATACTGGCCGAAAAATATCGAATCCGGGTCTTTTCCGGTGCAGTCCGAAATGAAGTTCATTTCCCCGATGAACCCGGCCACGAAGGTGTTTTGCGGGTTCTTGTACAGTTCGTTGGGGGTTGCGTATTGCATCAGGCTGCCGTCTTCGATGACAACGACACGGTCGGCCATGGTGAGCGCCTCTTCTTGGTCATGGGTCACCATGAGCGTCGTTACACCGAGTGTTTCCTGGATGCGGCGGATTTCCGTGCGCAGGTAAACCCGTACGCGCGCGTCCAGGGCCGAAAGCGGCTCGTCAAGCAGCAGAATTGCCGGACTGGGTGCCAGAGCCCTGGCAAGCGCCACGCGCTGCTGCTGACCGCCTGAAAGTTGTGCCGGGTATTTGAAAGCCTGTTCTTCGATGCCCACCAACTCAAGCATTTCCATGGCCCGCTGCGTTCTCTGGGTGGATGAAAATTGCTTTCTGCTGATCCCGTACATGACGTTGCCGATGATGTTTATGTTGGGAAAAAGCGCGTAGGATTGAAACACAATGCCCAGTTTGCGGTTGGCTACCGGCTCCCTGGAAACATCACGGCTGTCGATCCAAACGGATCCGGAATTCTGCTCCTCCAGACCGGCGATGACGCGCAGCAGCGTGGTCTTGCCGCAGCCGCTGGGGCCCAGCACAGATACGAATTCCCCCTGTCGGATGCCGACACTGATGTCTTTCAGTGCTGTGAACTGCCCGAACATTTTGGTGATATTGCGAACCTCTAGGAAATAAGCCTCATCGGGATCGATCTTGTCGGCGCCCAGGTCCATTTTGTCTTCTCCATCATGCGAAAAACATTCCGGCACCACCCGGAAAGCGGGTGGCGCCGGCGGTAGTCATCCCAACTGATCTTTAACTAATTTTTGGGAGCGCTTTTGCTGTCGTAGCGTGAAATCCACTTTTTTAGGATGGCCTTGCGATTTTTTGCGGCCCACATGAGATCGTTGTCGATCAGTACCGACATGGGATCGGACGGCCAGCCATCGGGTGCGTCGACTTTGATGTCGGTGGCCACGATGGGATAGACCTTGGCGTACATGGCCATGGCCTCATCACTGATGGCCCAGTCGAGGAAAGTCTTGGCGTCTTTCTTGATGCGGGGCTTCTTGATCAGGGCATTGGCTTCGACCTCATATCCGGATCCCTCGGCGGGAAAGGCCACCTCGACCGGTTCACCCTTGGCGCGCTGCTTGAAACCGCGGTAGGCAAAGGAGATGCCGATGGGAAATTCACCTTTTCCGGCCATTTTGGCCGGTTTGGAACCCGAATGGGTGTACATCGCAATGTTTTCATGCAGCTGATCCATATAGTCCCAGCCTTTTTCCTCGCCCATGATTTGAAGGATGGCTGATACCGTTAAAAATCCGGTTCCGGAAGAAGCCGGATTGGGCATGACTATGTACCCCTTGTACATCGGTTTCAGCAGGTCGGCATAGGATTTGGGCATGACCAGGCCCTTGCTTTTCATTTCGATGGTGTTGCCCACGATCCCGGTAACATACGCCTTGATGCCCACCCAGTGCACCGGATCGTTCACACCGTCTTTCATGCCTTTTTTTACTTTCTCGACACCTTTGGGGTTGTAGCCTTTGATCATCCCCAGATCGTCACACACCAGCAGGCTGGTGGCAGCGGTTCCCCAGACGACATCGGCAACAGGGTTGTCCTTCTCGGCCAGAAGCTTGGCCGTCACGATGCCCGTTGAATCGCGCGTGAGTTTGACATTGATGTCCGGGTGGGATTTCTGAAATGCCGGCAGGTACACCGCGAGTTCATCGTCCTCCAACGCCGTGTAGACATTCAGATCACCGGCCGCAGCCGCGGAGCACAGAAACACCCCCGTCAAAGCGGTTAACAGGGTAATTTTCATGGCCTTTGCGAGTCCTTTCATGCGTACCTCCTTATCAAGGTTTAATGGTTGCACAGAATTTATCTGTGGATGAATGTGGACAGAGTCAACAGGAACGTTGCGGCAACCCTCCACGTGAAGGCCGGGCGGCTTAGGCAGTGATCGAGCCACTACGGCGGTCATATCCCGGCGCGGCTATCCAGGAGGGTAACCTCAGCCCTGAAACATGCGTTTCAAGTGTATAGACTATATGTATTTAGCACGTATTAGTAGCTTGTTAAATATCAACATCATTCATAAGTCAAACGAATAAATTACATACCATGGACAAATCATCGCCTGAACTGACATTACGTTTATCTAACGACGATCGCTTCCTTCCGGCGGGAGAACATGGGTGCGCTCGACGCGCGGGGACACGCCGCAGGTCAGCTCATAGGGAATGGTGCCTATTTTTTCGGCTATTTCCAAGAGAGACAGGCATCCCGCTGCGGAATCTCCCCAAATGAGGACGTCATCTCCGACCGCCACGGGGCCGTCCCCCACGTGGATCATGGTCTGATCCATGGTGATCGTGCCGACCATGGGATAACGCGATCCGTTGATCAGCACCTCCCCCCGGTTGGTCATGGCGCGGGGCAGTCCGTCCGCATATCCCACGGGGATTACGGCGATGCGGGTTGCCTTTTCCGTGACCCATCGGCGCCCGTAGCTGACAGGGTGCTCCCCGGGCAGGGTTCTCACGTGAGCGACATAGGTCTTGAAGGCCATCACCGGCTTGAGGGGAATGGACCGGGAGGTTTCCGTGCTCGGGTAGTGGCCGTACATGATGATTCCCGTTCGCACCGCGTCGAAACGGCTTTCCGGCATGTCCAGGACGCCTCCGCTGTTGGCCATGTGGATCATCGCAGGTCTTCGGGGCCAGGTGCGCATCTTGGACAGGAAATCGTTGAAACGCCGCAGCTGCAGATTGGCATAGCCCTTGTCGGCTTCATCGGCGGTGGAAAAGTGCGAATACAGACCTTCCCAGCAACAGCGTTGGGAGGCGGTGAGTCTGCCGAAAAATTCCGGATCGGCTTCCGGAATAACGCCCACGCGGCCCATACCGGTTTCGAGATTCACGTGGACCGTGGCCGGCCCTTTAATATCGGCCTTTTCCAGCCAATCCAGGTCTTGAGAACCGAAAAGGCTGATGTGGAATCCGGCGGCGACGGCCTCCGGCAACTCGCCGGGCATCAAGCGCCCGAAAATAAGAATGGGGTTGACGATGCCGCTGTTGCGAAGCGTCATGGCTTCTTCGAACTGCGCCACGGCAATCAGCCCGAAACCGGCATGGGCAACGGCTCTGGCCACCGGCAGGGCCCCGTGGCCATAGGCATCCGCCTTGACCACGGGAATTACCCGCGAGGGTGCGACGTGGCGCTGTATAGCGCGAAGGTTTTGCACAAGATTGCCCAAGTCAATTTCCGCGCAGGTTCTGCCTTTTTCGAGCATGCCAGCCTCCTCTGCTTGGGTTGCTTGGGTTGCTTGAGTTGGCAGGTTTATTGGGTTGCTTGAGTTAGCAGGTTTATCGGGTTACTTGAGTTGGAGAGCTGCTCAACAAACTCAACGAACTCAATGAACTCAACAAACACAACAAACTCAATGAACACAATTAACTCAACTAACTCAATCAACACAACAAACGCAACGAGCAACATCTTTCCAGGTTCGAACCATTGACGGGCCTTGCAGCCCGGGTATTTACGCGGAGGCCCCGTA
>JAJDNW010000084.1 GCA_022340465.1 Deltaproteobacteria bacterium
CGTGATCGACCCGGACCTGCAGCACGTCATCAGGGCGGAAAAATTCCGATCCAAGAGCCGCAACACGCCCTTTCAGAACCGGGAAGCCAGGGGCAGGGCGGTGATGACCATTGTGGGGGGCAGGGTGGTTTACGAGGCTGGGAAGCTATGATGTTTGGAAGCTGGGAAGCTTGAAGGCTGTGAAGCTATGATGCTTGGAGGCTGGGAAGCTTGGAGGCTAGAATGCAGCCATTCTAATAAATTGTACCAATTTTATTAGTGAATGCGACTTCAGTCTTCGCTCTTCCTTCTTCGCTCTGCAAGCTACGCCGTGACAAGTCGTCGCTATCAACAGAAGGGAATTGTTAACTTTGAATGGTTGCCTATAAGGATCTCAGCCTCCGGGCCTCCCAGCCTCCCAGCCTCCAGGCATCCCAGCATCCAAGCCTCCGGGCCTCCCAGCCTCCCAGCCTCCGGGCCTCCCAGCCTCCCCGCCTCCCAGCCTCCGGGCCTGCCGGTATAATCGCCGGGCAACTTTTGTTTCACCTTTTACCTTTCGGACAATTTATGATATAGAACAAACGCCGGGAACACACCGACGCATTGTTTTACACACCTTCATCCAGAGACCACCGCCATGACAGACACAAAAAGCCATATTCTCGTTGTCGACGACGAACTCAGCATGCGCGAGCTATTTGAAATCATGCTGGAAAAAGAGGGATACCGGGTTTCCTGCGTCGAAAACGGCACCAAGGCCGTCGCTTTTCTCAAACAGGAGAAAGTCGACCTGCTTCTCTGCGATATCCGCCTGGGGGACATCGACGGCATTCAGGTGTTGAAAACCGCCAAGGAACAGAACCCCCATGCGGTGGTGATCATGATCTCCGCATTTTCTTCGGCGGAGAATGCCGTCGAAGCCATGAATGCGGGCGCCTATGATTATGTTCCCAAGCCTTTTGACAATGTGGAAATGATTCAAACCATCCAAAACGCACTGGATTTCAAGACATCCCAACAGGAAAAGAGAAGTCAAGACGGTGAGGTGTCGCCGAACACACGGCATTTCGGCAAAATCGTAGGCAACAGCCCCCGGATGATGTACATCTACGACATGATCCGCCAGGTGGCCAAGACCAGGACCAACGTCCTCATCACCGGGGAGAGCGGTACGGGCAAGGAACTGATTGCCCGGGCCATCCACGCGCAGAGCGACCGCCGGGACAAGCCTTTTATGACCATCAACTGCGGCGGCATTCCCGAAACGCTCATGGAGAGCGAATTTTTCGGGCACAGGAAGGGATCCTTTACCGGGGCCAACCAGGACAAAAAGGGCCTTTTCGAAACCGCCCACCAGGGCACGGTGTTTCTCGACGAAATCGGGGAGATCAGCCAGCAGATGCAGGTCAAACTGCTGCGCGCCGTCCAGGAAAAAGCCTTCAAGTCCGTCGGCGGCACCAGGGACATCTCCGTGGACATCCGCATCATTACCGCCACCAACCGGAATCTCACCCAGGAAGTGATCGAGGGGCGTTTTCGGGAGGATCTGTTCTACCGCCTCAACGTCATCGAAATCAAGGTCCCGCCGCTGCGCGAGCGCAAGCAGGACATCAAGCTGCTGGCCCAGCATTTTCTGGACAAGTATTCCGAAGAGATGGGCAAGCAGGTGACCAAGATTTCCTCCTACGCCGTCGAGCTGCTCAAGAAATATGATTTCCCGGGCAATATCCGCGAGTTGGAAAACCTGCTGGAGCGCAGCGTGGCCCTTACCAATACCAATATCCTGCTGCCCGACAGCCTGGCCCTGTCCGTCAACAAAAGGCGGTGGATCGAAGGCGTGAAAGGCAAACGTTTCGACCTGGACGAGGTGGCCCATGGCGTCGCCCTGGACAGCATTCTGGCGGAAATCGAGCGTGCTTACCTGGAAAAGGCCCTGGAGTTGACCAACGGCAACAAGAATAAAGCGGCCGATCTTCTGGGCATTACCTTCCGGTCCCTACGCTACCGCCTGGACAAACTCACCATGACGGAATGATACGCTTTGCTGTTAATCTGTTTCCTAAGTTGAGCGTTTCAAATTTTAAGAATAAAAAGGAATATAATCCTCTGAAAATAAATGTATTCTACTCGTTATTAACATTTGAAACGCGCATCTTAGGTGTTTGTATCCTTATGATTTTTATAACGCCCTTTCAATACGGTTTGGCAAATGTGATCGGAAGGGTTGCCAATCGCTGTCAATAGGGTATAGCCGTTAAGATACCGGCGTGGTATGTTGCCAAACCGTATGTGGGGTGACAATTTTTGTCACCCCTTGCCGTAAATTGTTTGCCGCTCCCTGAAAATTCTCATTTCCATCCGTGATTTCCCCGCCTAAAATGGGAGCTGTATAAAAAAAATAATTTAATATCAGATGGGTATAATCGCTTGACTGAAATAGTAGTTATGTGGTATGGAAGTTGCAATGTTATCGGGCAAACTAACGATTCTTTCCAAAGGAGGTGGTGGCGGAAACATATTTCAACCAGGAGATAACCCTGGTTTCAATTTATTATTACCTTATTGACGTATCGACTGCACGCTACCATCTGTGCAGGGACAAAAAAGCCGGTAATCATAATACCAATAGCGTTAGCGGTTGAAACAAAAACCAAAGAAGGAGGTTTAAAATGCTTCAAAAATTGAGAGGGAACACCGAGGGTTTCACACTGATCGAACTGATGATCGTCATCGCCATCATCGGTATTCTGGCGGCCATCGCCATCCCCAACTTCATCGCTTATCGTAACAAATCGTTCTGTGCCGCCGCGGAAACCGATGCGAATTCAGTCGCAGCCGCCATCGCGGATTATTTTTCCATATCGACGCATACAAGCACACCCGCCAGGGGTGATTTAAACGGTGGAAATGACATCCAGCTGACAGGATCGAATACGACAACGATCACAGGCAACGATCCCAGTGTCAATATCACCATCACGGTTACCGACGGATCCAGCAGATGCCCGACGTCATATCAGGCACCGATCAACTCCGCCTCACAGCCGCAGGGCTACTGGAGCAATACGACTCCTGGTGTTTACACCAAACTCATAACGGCATACTAAACACCCACAGGTGTTAAAAGAAAAAACGAAAAGGGGGAACAATCCCCCTTTTCTTTTTTGGACCGAGATAGCGATCGCTTACCCTGCAGCTTGCGGCAGGGTAAGCGATCGAATCATAATTGGTAGCATTCCTTACGGTGAAGATTCCTCTTAAGCTTGCTGCGGGGAGTGTTCAATTTGGAATAATGTTAAATTTATTAATAACCAATCCGTGACTGTAGACGCAACATCCTCATCGACGAAGGCCGGGACTGTTTTTTTATTGCTGGCACTGTTGATCGTGTCGGCATACAGCAACACCTTCAAGGCCTCGTGGCAGTTCGACGACAAACCCAACATCCTCAACAATGAACGCCTGCACATCGAGGACCTGTCCCCCGATACGCTCTGGAAAACCTTTTTTGCCATGCCGGGAAGAGACAAATGGTACCGGCCGCTGGCAAATCTGTCATTTGCGCTCAACTGGTATGTCGGTCAAGACAACCCTTTCGGATATCACGTGGTCAACATCTCCATCCATGTCCTGACCGCCTTTCTTTTATTCCTCGCCACTACCCTGATTCTTAACACACCGAGATTAAAAAACAATTACACCCCTAAGGAAGTTGGCCGCATTGCCCTGATGAGTTCGCTTTTGTGGGCTCTCAACCCGATCCAAACCCAGGCGGTAACCTATATCGTGCAGCGCATGGCGTCGTTGGCCGGCATGATGGTCATTCTCAGCATCTATTGCTATCTGAAAGCGCGGTTGAGCCTGGACAGGAGACGGCGCGGGATGTTTTTTGCCGGCTGTCTTTTCAGTTTTATTCTGGCGATGATGGCCAAGGAAAATGCCGCGATGCTTCCTTTCAGCCTGCTGCTGGTGGAAATTGTTTTTTTTCGACAAGACAACGCATTAGAAAATTTTAAAAAAAAAATTCCTTTGCTGCTGGCAAGTCTCATAATTCTGTTGATTCCGGTTGTCTTGCTGGCCATGCAGTCCAGGATTCAATTTTTTACTGCCGGCTATGAAACCAGGCCCTTTTCGCTTGCAGAACGGCTTTTAACCGAGCCGCGGATACTGTGGTTCTACCTTTCGCAAATCCTGTACCCTTTGCCCAGCCGGCTGTCACTGACCCACGATGTCGTTCTCTCCACGTCAATCCTGTCCCCCTGGACCACGCTTGCCGCCATCGCGGCCCTGGCCGCGTCGATGGCACTGGCGATTGTCTCGATGCGAAGAAGGCCCCTGCTGGCCTTTGCCCTGCTGTTCTTTTTTTTGAACCATGTGGTGGAGTCATCCTTCATCGCGCTGGAATTGATTTTCGAGCACCGCAACTACATTCCTTCCTTCTTTCTTTTTTTACCCATTGCCGCCGGTGTTCAGGTACTGTTAAACAGGTATCATCAAAAGAATCGGCTGGTTTCCTTTTTACTGGTTGGAATGGTGGGGGTGGTTATTGTCGGTATGGGCTGCTTTACCTATTTGCGCAACCAGGTTTGGCGCACGGAAGCATCGCTGTGGCGGGATGCCATGCAAAAGGCGCCCATGGATGCACGGCCGGTGTGCAATCTGGCCATTCAGATGGGGTGGGATGAGCATCCGACACCCTTGAAATACGACGCGGCCCTGGCTCTGTTTAAAAAGGCTCTGGCTTTGAACACGGCCCGTGATTTTTTAAAGCAGGAGATCGTTGCCAATATCGGCGGCATTTATTTTGAAAAAGGGGAATTCCGGGAAGCGGTGCCCTATTTCAATCGGGCATTACAAATGAACCCGCTTTTTTTAAAGGCACGTTACAATTTGATCGACACACTGATCATGCTCGGGCAGTGGGATGAGGCATCCCGCCAGGCCGATATCCTGCTCAACAATCCCAAAGGGTTCTTCAAACCGGAATATTTCAACAGAAAGGGATTCATTCTCTTGTGGCAGAAGCATCCCGAGGCCTCGCTGCCCTTTTTTAAGAAAGCCATCGATATGGGGCCGGAAAACCCGGATGCCGTAAGGTTAAATCTCGGCGTTGCCTACAGCCTCAGCGGGATGCATCAAAAGGCCGAGGTTATGTTCAAGGAAGCCTTTAAAACGTCATCGAACGATATCAGACTGCATTTCGCTTTGATCGAAAACAGCGTTCGGGCAAAAAGACCTGCGGATACGACCGCATACCTGGATCGATTGTTTTCAACATTCAGCCTGCAGACGGTTTTAGCCGGGCTTGACAGGTTTTCTGAAAATTTCCGTACGGCCCCCATGACGACAGAATTGATCATCCCTGCCTTGAGGCGAAAACTGTTACAAACGGCGGACGATTTCGACACGCGCGAGCATCATCAGGATATTCAATAAGGCGGCAGATCGATGAACGCACACAAAAAAATCCAACCCCTGCCATATCCTCTATATTTCTGGACGGTTGCAATCCTGGCACTGGCTTCTTTGGCAAACGCCGTCTATCTGGCTGTCTCACACTACCGGGTATACACCGACATGGGGTACCGGAGCTTTTGTGCGGTTTCCCGGTCGATCAACTGTGACACGGTCTCCCAGAGTCCGTTTTCCATTTTACTCGGTGTGCCTGTCCCCGTGTGGGGTGTTTTTGCCTATCTATTTTTTACCGTGCTGCTTCTTGCGGCAAGACCGTCCACCACCGAAAAAAGCCGGATTTGGCCGACCCTGTTTGTCGTTTCCGGCGGCTTTTCGATCTACAGCGTCATCCTGGCCTTTATTTCCACCGTGTATATTCACAGCTATTGCATTATGTGCATCGCCAGTTATGCCGGCAATTTTGCCCTGCTCTATTTTACCTGGATGACCTATCGCCGTTTCGGGCGCACGACCATGTGGGTGGGGCTGAAATCGGATCTGAAATTTTATACGCGTACATGGCAAAAACGTATCGTTTTTGTAGTGATAACCGTCATATTTTCCATCATGCTCGTGGCGTTCTTTCCTGCCTATTGGAAGATGTCGGCCCCTGTACTCGACCAGAAGTTGCCCACCGGGACGACCGCCGATGGCCATCCCTGGATAGGGGCTGTGGATCCGCAGTTGACGATCGTCGAATTCACCGATTACCAGTGTTTCCAGTGCCGGAAAATGCATTTCTATTTACGAGAATTTATAGCCGCCCACCCCGGTAAAATTCGTTTGGTTCACCGGCACTTTCCCATGGATCACGTCTACAATCCGCTGGTAAAGGACCCTGCTTATCATGGGGGCTCCGGCAAAATGGCCCTTTTCGCCCTTTATGCCGCCCGTGAAGACGCATTCTGGAAGATAAACGACATGTTATTCAACATGGATACGAAGACGGGGCATTTCAACCTCAGGCCCATGGCCGCAGCCGGCGGTTTCGCCCTGCATGACTTTGCCAACGCCGTGAATGACAGGCGGCTGCAGTACCAACTCATACTCGATATCCGTGAAGGTATGAAGCTGGGGGTGACGGGCACGCCGGCCTATCTGATTGACGGTGAGGTGTATGTGGGCAACGTGCCGCCCGGGATTCTCGAAACGGCTATACAATAGTAAAGGTACATTTTTGCCGTTTGTTCATTTTAATAGGGTCCGAGGGAGGGGGTCATAGCTGAGATGTTGATATGTAACCATTCAAAGATGGTTTTCAGGCGGGGATGGATGCAAACGTACGCGTCCTCCCGGAAGCGCCTGGATTTATCCATGACGAAGCGAGTAGCGGGATGACCTGCTGAGCCCCGAAGTGAAAGTATCGCCATGAGATCGGAAGCCACACAAAATCGAAGCACCAACCTTCTGGTTGTCATTGTCATCGTTCTGCTGACGACGGCGGTCTATTCCCAGGTGCGGAGTCATGGATTTATCGGTTATGACGACGACATATATGTGACCGACAACATGCACGTAAAAAACGGGCTCACCCCGGGGGGCTTCCAATGGGCATTTTCCACGAGCACAGCGGGCAACTGGCACCCTTTGACCTGGCTGTCCCATCAACTGGATGTGCAGCTGTTCGGCATGCAGCCGGGCGCCCATCACCTGGTCAACCTGCTTTTGCACATCATCAACGCCGTGCTGCTGTACTTTCTGTGGCTTCGCATGACAGGCGCCCGATGGAAAAGCTTTTTCGTCGCTGCCTTGTTTGCCGTTCACCCGCTGCATGTGGAATCCGTGGCCTGGATCGCCGAACGCAAGGATGTGCTGAGCGGATTTTTCTGGATGGCAACCCTGTGGAGCTATGTGTGGTACACGGAGCGCCGTGGTGGTTCCGCGTATCTCCTTGTGCATCTATGCCTCGGCATGGGCCTGATGGCCAAACCCATGCTGGTGACACTGCCCTTTGTCCTTTTGCTGCTGGATTACTGGCCTTTGAAACGCCTTGAAGGCGGGGGCACCGGCGCAGATTCGCGGATACCCGCCGGAAGGCCGCTGTTCACGCTCGTGCGGGAAAAAACGGGGCTTTTTGTCCTGGTGCTGGCCGTTTGCCTGGTGACTGTTTACGCCCAAAGCATTGGAGGGAATGTCGGTTTTCTGCAGACATACCCATTGGTCACCAGACTGGCAAATGCATTGGTGGTTTATGTGGCCTACATCCTCAAATTTTTGTGGCCGGTCAACCTGGCCGTGCTTTACCCCCATCCGGGCATGCCCCCCTTGTGGAAAATCGGCGGTGCCGCCCTGATGCTCGCTGCCATGACGACGGCGGCAGTTCAATCCAGGCGAAAACGCCCGTGGATGCTTGTGGGATGGCTGTGGTTTCTGGGCACCCTCGTACCCGTCATCGGATTGGTGCAGGTGGGGGTTCAATCCATGGCCGATCGCTACACCTACATTCCCATGGTGGGGTTGCTGGTGATGGCTGCCTGGGGCGTTCCCGACCTGTTCCCGGCGCACCGATGGCGAGATCACCTGCTTTTCCCGGCTGCCCTTGCAGCCGTCGTGGCGCTGAGCGTGGCCGCCTGGCACCAGATCGGCTACTGGTCGAACAGCATTACACTGTTCCGGCACGCTGTCGAGGTTACCGAAGACAATTACATCATGCACAACAACCTCGGTTTCGAACTGAAGCAGGCGGGTCGCACTGACGAGGCAAGGGCCCACTATTTAAAGGCGATCGCAATCAATCCCAAATTTGCCGAGGCGCATCTCAATCTGGGCGTTCTGCTGGCAGAAGAGGGGCGGCATGCCGCGGCTGACGCAAGGTACCGGGAAGCCCTGCGCATCGACCCCGGTTACGTCCAGGCCCATCTGAATCTGGGAAACAGCCGGCTGAGACAGGGATACGCCGGTGACGCCCTCAAACAGTACGCCGATGCGTTGAAGCTGGACCCCGAATCCGCCGACGCCTACAATGGATTGGGGGCTGCCATGGTGAAAACCGGTAAGTACGCGCAGGCCGCCTTGTGTTTTCAAAAGGCCCTCAACCTTGATCCGGGCCATGCCGGCGCCAGAAACAACCTGAAAAAAATTCAGGCCCTGCTGAAAGAGCAGTAGGACAGGTACAACAGGAAAGGGTATGTACAAAGATAAAAAGGTCATTGTGGTCATGCCGGCCTACAATGCCGGGCAGACGCTGGTAAAAACGTACACCGAGGTGATGGAACAGGAAATCGTCGACCGCGTCGTTATCGTGGACGACGGCAGCCGTGACGATACCGTGCGTATTGCGGAAGGCCTGCCCAATGCATCGGTACACCGGCATCAAAAAAACAGGGGCTACGGCGGCAATCAGAAGTCTTGTTACCGGCTGGCGTTGGATGCAGGAGGCGACATCATTATCATGGTTCACCCGGACTATCAATACACGCCCAAGCTGATACCGGCCATGGCGTCCATGATCGAAAGCGGCTTGTACCACTGTGTCCTGGGGTCGAGGATTTTAGGCGGCTATGCGTTGAAAGGCGGGATGCCCTTTTGGAAATACATTGCCAACCGCTTTCTCACGCTGGCGGAAAATATGCTGACAGGGGCTAAACTGTCCGAATACCACACCGGATATCGCGCATTTTCCAGGAAGTTGCTGGAAGATCTTCCCCTGGATAAAAACTCCGACGATTTCGTCTTCGACAACCAGATGCTGGCCCAGGTCATCTGGTTCGGTTATACGGTGGCCGAGGTGAGCTGCCCCACGAAATATTTCACGGCGGCATCTTCCATCAATTTCGCGCGCAGTGTGCGCTATGGATTCGGATGCCTCCACACCGCGGTCGTTTTTCGACTTTCGAAAAGCGGTCTGGCGTCATCGCCCTTGTTTCCGGAGCGGGACGCCGGTAGCCGCCATGCAAATGGAATCGGGGCGATTGATGAATAGCCGCCTGTCTTTAAATAATTCCGGTAACATCTTTTCCGTTGCGGTGCTTTTGGTGCTCATTGTGGCTGCCTATTCGAATACGCTCGATGCCGCATGGCACTTCGACGACCTTCCCAACATTCTGGACAATGAAAACGTACACGTTTCCACGCTCTCCTTGAAGGCGTTGTCATCGAGTATTCACTCCCCATTTGCTTATCCGGGCAATGAAAAGCCGAAGCTCTATCGACCCGTCGCCATGCTGACGTTCGCCATCAACTGGTATTTGGGACGCGACGGCGTTTTGGGGTATCACCTGGTCAACATCGGCATTCACTGCGCAACGGCTGTGATGCTTTATTTTACTATTCTCGGGATGCTGGGCGCACGCAATGTACGGGGGAACTTCCAGGGAAGCGAGCGCACCATCGCCTTTCTGGCAACCGCGTTCTGGGCGTTGCATCCCATTCAGACCCAGGCCGTTACCTACATTGTTCAGCGCATGGCCAGTTTGGCGACCTTTTTTTACGTCGTGAGCATCTATTTTTATGTGAGGGGGCGCAGCGCATCATCGCCGGGAAAAAGGGTGTCCAGCTACCTTCTGTGCCTGCTGGGTTTTGTTCTGGCTCTGGGCACCAAACAGAACACCGTCACGCTGCCGGCCGCGCTGCTGCTGGTCGAGCTCGTTTTTTATTCAGACCTGCGCTTTCTTCGGAAGGCAAAAGGAAGATGGATTGCTTCTTCCCTGGCTGTCGTTTTGGTCTTGTTTGTTCTCCTCGGGCTTTACCTCTGGTCGGACGAACCGCTTTCAAGAATCGTACGCGGCTACGATATCCGCCCCTTTAATCTGAGCGAGCGCGTGTTGACCGAGTTTCGCGTACTGGTTCTTTACCTCAAACAGATCGTTTACCCCATACCGCAACAGTTTTCCATCATCCATGATGTCGGCCTCTCGACATCCCTTCTGTTGCCTTGGACAACCCTGGCTTCCATCGTGTTGATCGCCGGCCTGATTATCGGGGCGATTGCGACTTTAAGTAAATACAGGCTGTTATCGTTCGGCATCCTGTTTTATTTCCTCGGCCACAGCGTCGAGTCGACCGTTTTTCCGCTGGAGCTGGTTTTCGAACACCGGAATTACCTGCCGACACTCTTTCTATTTCTGCCGCTTGCGTCGGGGCTCGTCGCTTTAATGGCCGGATACCGACGGCAGAACCGGTTGATCCACGGTTTGCTGGCCGTTTTTGTCGCCGCACTGATTTTCGGTATCGGCTTTGCCACCTATGTACGCAACGCGGCTTGGGCCACGGAGAAAACGATCTGGCAGGACGCCATGCAGAAGGCGCCGGCTTTGGCCAGACCCCACCAGGGGTTGGCCTTGGCCCTGGAGAATGAAAACAGGCTGGATCCGGCGCTTGAGCTCTATGAAAAGGCCCTTACCCTCGAGGATCCGTCGCCGAAGCTTTCACGATTCATCTCGTTGAGCAACATGGGTAATATATACAAGAAGAAGGGGGAGTATGTCAGGGCGGCCTCCTATCTGACGGCCGCCCTCGACTATGACACCGGCCCTTATATGCGCAGAATCCGCTATAATCTGGTTCTTTGCCTTCTGAACAGCAACGGTGAAAAAGCGGCGCTGAATCAAATCGATGTTCTCCTCGGTCAGTACAGCCGCAATGTCAAGTACATGTCCACCAAGGGGTTTATTCTTTTTTTGCAGGGAAGATTCAACCAGGCCGAGGCATATTTGAAAAGCGCCCTCGAACGCAACCCGGGCGACAACCTCGCCCTGGTGAACCTCGCCATGGTGTTGAGCGCAACCGGCAGGCAGGAGAGGGCCGATCAATACCTGCAACGCGCCGGGAAAAGGGATCCGAAAAACATCGTCATCTACCTCGGGCTGCTGCAGAATGCCGTAAAAATGCAGGACAGGGTTAAAACCGATCGCTACCTGCATCAACTGACCGCGGTGTTCACGATCGATCAGATCGAACGTTTTTTCAACGCATATGAAAAGGGATACCGCTACATCGATGGTCGCCTGGTGCCACTCAGCGGCCGAACCATTTTTCCCCGTCTGGCTGCGTACTTGAAAGAACAGGCGAACAGAATCGACGGGGCGTCCGCCGTTCGGATGTGAGCAAATGCAAAAAAAACTCACTGGCGTGCTTGTCTCCATTATGGCCGTGTTGATCGGCTGTATCGTCCTCCTTGCCGCTGTTCCGCCTGTGAGCCGGGATGCGTTGATCCACCATCTTGCCGTACCGAAGCTGTGGATACGGCATGGCGGGATATATGAAATACCGGATATGGTCTTTTCCTATTATCCCATGGCACTGGACGTGTTGTATGCGATTCCCCTTTATTTCGGCAACGATATCGTGCCAAAATACATTCATTTCGCCTTTGCCCTGGCAACGGCATGGCTGATATGGAACTACCTCAAAAGCCGACTGAATTCATCCTATGCGGTTCTGGGCGCCCTGTTTTTTCTCTCCACGCCTGTAATCGTCAAACTTTCCATAACGGCCTACGTGGACCTTGGTTTGGTTTTTTTTTCGACGGCAGGACTCTTGTGCATTTTAAAATGGAACGAAGGGCGCACCGGTTACCGCTATCTCATTGCAGGCGGCCTGTGTTGCGGCCTGGCCCTGAGCACGAAGTATAACGGGCTGATCGTTTTTCTGATGCTTTTCCTGTTGGTTGCCTATTGCTCCTCAAGGGGCGCCGCCGCGGGAAAACACGGCCAATTGAAGGTTGTCCAACACCTCCTGATTTTTTCGGCGGTTGCCACGGCTCTATTCGCGCCCTGGGGTATAAAAAACACGGTGTGGACCGGAAATCCCCTGTTCCCCCTTTTCGACAGCTGGTTCAACGGCGCCACACCGGGCCATGCCTCCTCGATTCCGCCGATGGTTTTGCGCAAAGTCCTTTATGGGGAATCGTGGTGGGAGATTGTGCTTGTGCCTCTGCGCATCTTTTTCCAAGGGGTTGACGACTCACCGAGGTATTTCGATGGAAAACTGAATCCGGCGCTGATCATTTTTCCCCTGTTTTCGATTTTGACCCTCAAGCCCGGTAAAGAACGGGCCGAAAAAAAGATCATGGCGCTTTTTGCGGTAATGTTTATCCTTCTGGTCTTTTTTCAGACCACAATGCGCATTCGATATGTCGCCCCGGTGATACCCATACTGGTAATTCTCTCCATGTTTGGGCTGAACAACATTTCAGGTCTGTTGGGGGAACGGTTCTCGAGAAATAACGTGCGCATCGCCGGCGTGATCGTGCTCGTGTCTGTATCGCTTATGTTCAGTACCAATATACGGTATGTAATCGATCAATTCAAAGTCGTCACCCCCGTTGCATACGTGAGCGGCAGAATCTCGCGAGACACTTACATCGAGAGATTCAGACCCGAATATGCCGCAATCAAATATTCGAATGATCACTTGAAGGGAGATATCAACATTCTATCCCTGTTCATCGGCGGTCGTGGATACTACATCGACAACGAAACGCACTTCGATATCGAGCCGTTGAAGTCGGCGGTCATGCAATCCGGAACGCAAGGGGAAATAGGGCTGAATCTGAGGCGACTTGGCTTTACCCATGTGCTATTAAGACGTGATATGTTTAACAATTGGTGCCATAATAATTTGAGTAAAGAGCAAATAGGGCTGGTTGCAGATTTCTTTAAAGAAAAGGGCAGGCTGTTGTTTAGCAAGGATGGACACGATCTCTATCGCTTGTAAATCGACATTAACGAAATGGCAGGAAAGGAACCATGTATAAAGACAAATCTATCTGCGTCGTCGTACCCGCTTACAACGAGGGAACTCAAATTGGTAACGTGATCGACACCATGCCGGATTTTGTCGATCACATTGTTGTGGTGGATGACCTCAGCCGGGATGACACCGTTCAGGAGGTCGAGCGTTACCAGGAACGGTTGGAAAAATTAGCGCTGATCAAACACGAGGTCAACCAGGGAGTGGGAGGGGCCATCGCCAGCGGATACATATACGCCCGGGACAAGGGGTTCGAGGTAACCGTCGTCATGGCGGGGGACGGGCAGATGAACCCCGACGATCTGCCGGCGGTCCTCGAACCGGTTGTGTCGGGAAAAGCGGACTATTCGAAGGGGAATCGGCTGTTTACCGGCGAAGCCTACCAAAAGATTCCCCGTGTTCGATATTTCGGGAACGCGTTCCTGTCGCTTTTTACCAAAATAGCTTCCGGATACTGGCACATTGCCGACTCCCAGTCGGGTTACACGGCCATCAACTTGAGAGCGCTGAAAGCGATCGACTGGGACGCTATGTACAAGCGCTACGGGCAACCGAACGATTTGCTCGTGAGGTTGAATGTGGCTGAAATGCGGGTTGTCGACATACCGGTGGACCCGGTTTACAACATCGGGGAAAAATCGGGAATTAAAATAAAAAAAGTTATTTTTACAATTAGTTGGCAACTTGTAAAAATGTTTTTGTGGCGGATGAAGGAAAAATATATCATCCGGGATTTTCACCCGTTGATATTTTTCTATTTTCTGGGCGGCGTGTTCGGGGCGGCGGCGGTCTTGTTGTTTGCCAGAGCACTGTATTTCTGGGTGGTGATGGG
>JAJDNW010000085.1 GCA_022340465.1 Deltaproteobacteria bacterium
CACAGGAACCCAAACCCTCGATCAGCTATGCGCCGCCACCCGACGCCTCCAAACCGTCGGAACCCGGCAACCGTATGGCTCAAATCGGGCTGGGCGGATTGGGCTTTCTGATTCTGCTGATCGTCATCGCAAGCTTCCTGAATCACAACCGGTATTATCTCAAACCGGTAAACGGCGCCGTCGAGGTGTGGCAGGGGAATTTCGCCCCCAAGGGAGCCAGCCGGTTGATCTCGCTGCCGGGTATAGAGCTTCCAGACAAAACGCAGCAGGATTACCGCCGCGACGACGTTTTCTCATTGATATACAGCTACTACCGGGACAAAGCGGCAACGCTCCTGGAGGTCGAAGGCATGCCCGATTTCGATGCGGAAAAAGCCTATCTTGAAAAGGCCCTTTCGTACAGTACGACCCCGGCAGAAAAAGCGTCCGCCCAAGCCAGGATAAACAACATCGACCTGATGGCCCTCATGTCCAAGGCGGATGCCGCCATCGACAAAAATTCCACCGCATCCCTCAAGGCGGCTCTGGGCTATCTCAAGGAGGCCGCAGGCCTCGATCTGGAGGATATTCAGCAGGAACTGGTCGCCAAGAAAACGACTCAGGCCAGGCAAATGCTGGACGAACTGGAACATCGGGCGGCTGAAGCGCAGAAAGCCGCCAACGAAGCCAAACTGGCCGAAGAAAAAGCGAAAAAAGCCCAGGCAGCCAAAATGAAGGCCGACAAGGAAGCCGCTTTAAAACAAAAGCAGAATAAAACCGAAGAAAAAGAGGCCGCAACCGCTGAAGGCCATTAGGCACCCGCGCCGTAGGTTCCGGCGCCGGTCTTATCATCCGTGAGCCAACCACCTTCGGCCGAATCCGAAGCATTGGGGGCCAAGGGGAAAAAAGCGCACAGCTCATAGCTGATAGCGTGCCATGAGCTATGACCTGTCAGCTATGAGCTCATCTCTATCTTATTTTATGCCATGGGAAAACGACTGGTTATCATCCTCTTCCTGATTTTTTTCACAGGAACGCTTTCCGCGGTTGCAGAAGATCGCTACCCCAAACCGGGATGGCGGGACGCCCCCAACCCCATGGCCGGCCAGGATGCTGTCGTAGGCGGCGAGATCTCCATTTTTGCCGGCCAATATCCGAAAAGCCTCAACTACTATCTCGACAACAACAGCTTCACGGCCGAAATTTTCGGAGCCATGTTCGAAACCCTGTTGGCCATGAACCCCCTGACCCTGGCTTATGAGCCCGATCTGGCCGAAACGTGGTCTATTTCCGACGACAAAAAAACATTTACCTTCACCCTCGACCGACGCGCGAAATGGAGCGACGGGGAACCCATAACCGCTGAAGATGTCAAGTGGACCTTTGACGCGATCATGGACCCCAAAAACATGACCGGTGTTCACAAGGTCAGCCTCGAACGGTTCGAGTCCCCCACGATCCTCGATCGGCGCACCATCCGCTTCACGGCGAAAAATGTCCACTGGATGAATCTGTCGGCCGTGGGGGGGTTCCACATACTGCCGCAGCACCATATGACCGGGCATGATTTCAACAAAATCACCTTCGATTTTCCCGTCACCTCCGGGCCCTATGCCCTCGGCGTCATCGACGAGGGGCTGTCGCTCATCCTGAAGCGGCGCGGGGACTGGTGGCACATAGGCGCCGCGCGCAACAAACACACGGGCAACTTCGACCGGTTGCGGTTCCGCTTTTATGCGGAAAGGGAAAACGCCTTCGAAGCTTTCAAAAAAGGGCTCATCGATCTCTTCCCGGTCTACACCTCCAGGCTCTGGGTAAACGAAACCAAGGGCGAAAGTTTCTCCAAGGCCTGGATCGTCAAGCAGAAAATCTACAACGCAAAACCGGTCGGTTTTCAGGGCTTTGCCATGAACATGCGCAAGCCTCCTTTCGACGATGTCCGGGTCAGGCAGGCCATGGCCTACCTTCTGGACCGCAGAAAAATGAACAGCACCCTCATGTACAGTCAGTATTTTCTGCAAAGATCCTACTATGAAGACCTTTATGACAAAAAGCACCCCTGCCCCAACCCCCTGATCGAGTTTGACAAAAAGAAGGCGCGCGACCTCCTCAACCAAGCGGGCTGGGTCGTGAATCCCGCTACCGGCTTTTTGGAAAAAAACGGCAGGCGTTTTTCCTTCCGCTTTCTGATCAGCCAGGCTTCCCTGGAAAAATTTCCGTCCATCTACGCAGAGGACCTGAAGGATGTGGGCATCGAACTCATCATCGATAAAAAGGACTGGGCGTCATGGGCGAGGGACATGGATGAGTTCAATTATGAAATGACCTGGGCCTCCTGGGGATCGGGCATCTTTAAAAACCCGGAAGGCATGTGGATGTCCTCGGAAGCCGACAGGCGCAGCGGGAACAACATCACCGGTTTTAAAAACAAGCGGGTGGACGAGCTCATCGAAAAGCAGAAAGGCATTTTCGACATCAAGCAACGCAATGCCATCTACCGGGAGATCGACCAACTCATCTACCGTGAATTTCCCTACGTCCTCCTGTGGAATACCAACTACACCCGCCTGCTTTACTGGAACAAATTTGGAATGCCGGATACGGTACTGTCAAAATATGGTGATGAAACCAGCGCATACTGGTACTGGTGGATCGACGAGGACTCCCTGGCGGATCTGGAAGACGCCGTGCAGTCCGGCCTGCCCCTCCCGATGAAAGCGGATGCGGTCCATTTCGACGACGTGTTCAATCCATGAAATCGATATCGATTCTGAAGCTGCCGGTAATGATAAAGGTCGGCAGCACCCCCACATCGAATCCCAACCTTTTCCAGGTAAAGCTGAAGATGGCCTCGGCAAACGCGGACATGCCGTTGATGTTGGGTAGATCGTCCCCGTAGCCGGAGAGCAGGCCGAACTTGTAGCCGATGTCGAAGCGCAGATTTTCCGAAAGCTGTTGGGTATAAATCTCTCTTGCGGGGCCGAAGAACCAGCAGGGGTCATTGTGGCTGTTGGTAAAGACGCCGGCGGTAAAGCCAAACAGCTGGATGCCTAAAAGATTCTGCTGGTCATTGTTGCTTCCGTCGCCGAAATACTCACCGGTTCCATCCAGGTGGATGCTCCACATCCCCGGCATCACGGCGTTTCTCGGCGTCCATCCCCAGGCCTTCTCCCAGAAACCGGTCCCGGAGGGGTCGGCCGAAAGTGCGTGCGGCTCTTCCGCCAGGGGTTCTTTCGCGACGCTTTCATCGGACCCAGAAGCGGCGGAAGCCGCGCCGTCGCCACCGAAAGCGGCATGCCCCGGAAAACAGGCGAGGACCACCAGTATGAGGAAAATGTTGCGCATCACCGCTCGATGTCCACATCCAGGCGAACCGGGCAGTGGTCGGATCCCATGACGTCATTGAGCATGTCCGCCCCGGCGATCGCGGCTGTGAGTTCAGGGGAAACCAGAAAATAGTCGATACGCCAGCCGATGTTTTTTTTCCGGGCCGCGGCCCGATAGCTCCACCAGCTGTACTTGACCGTTGTGGGGTTTTTGTAACGATAGGCATCGATGAAGTCGGAGGCAAGCAGGTTGTCCATGCCGTCGATCTCGGCCTGCATATAGCCGGCGGTCTTGTTGTAGTTCGGCTCCGGCCTGGCGAGGTCGATAGGCCGGTGGGCGACATTGAAATCGCCGCAGGCAATGACCGGTTTTTCCGACGCCAGCCCTTTAAGATAAAGAAGAAAGTCGGCATCCCACTGTCGACGGTATTCGAGGCGCTTCAACTCGCTGCCGGAATTCGGGGTATAGACGGTCACCAGCAGGAACGCGTCAAAATCCATGGCTATCACGCGACCCTCCTGGTCGTGAGCTTCCATGCCCATGCCCAGGCGCACGGCCGTCGGCGCCCTTTTGGTCAGCACGGCAGTTCCGGCATACCCCTTTTTAACGGCCGAATTGGAATAGATATGGTAACCGCCGATGTCGGCCAGGGCCTCTTGGACCTGTCGATCCTGGGCCTTGGTCTCCTGGATACAGAGAATGTCGGCCTGCATGGCGGACAGGGATCCTTTAAAATCTTTTTTCACGGCGGCACGGATGCCGTTGACGTTCCAAGAGACGATGCGCATTTTTTCTCCCCTAATAATTATATCTCCCCGTGTACGTTTTCGGCGTGATTGCCTTGAGTTCCCGCTTGATCTCCTGCGAAAGATCCAGGCCGTCGATAAACGCGGCAAGCGTTTTCCGGTCGATCCTGGCATGGGTCCTCGTGAGGGCTTTGAGCGCTTCGTAGGGTTTCGGATAGCCCTCCCGGCGAAGAATGGTCTGGATGCCTTCCGCCACGACGGCCCACTGGTTATCCAGGTCGTTATCGATGGCGGTTGCGTTGAGAATCAGCTTGCCGCATCCCCGCTGCACGCTTTTGATGCCGATGAGGGTGTGACCGATGGGTACCCCGATATTGCGCATAACGGTTGAATCGGTGAGGTCGCGCTGCATCCGCGATATGGGCAGCTTGGCCGATAGGTGCTCGAACAGGGCGTTGGCCACCCCGAAATTGCCTTCGGCATTCTCGAAATCGATGGGGTTGACCTTGTTGGGCATGGTCGATGACCCGACCTCTCCCGCTTTGATTTTCTGTTTGAAATAATCGAAGGCGATGTAGGTCCAGATATCCCGGCAGAAATCGATCAAAATGGTGTTGATGCGCTTCAGGTTGTCAAACAAGGCGCCAAGGTGGTCATAAGGCTCTATCTGAGTGGTGACCGCCGATCGTTTCAGCCCCAGCGTCCGATTGACAAAGCGGTCGGCAAACCCAATCCAGTCGATCTCCGGATAGGCCGCGTAGTGGGCGTTGAAATTGCCCGTGGCCCCGCCGAACTTGGCCGCAAAAGGGATATGTTCGGTCAGGGCGAGCTGTCCGGTCAAGCGGTCTGCGAAGACAAAAATTTCCTTTCCCATGCTGGTGGGGGACGCCGGCTGTCCATGCGTGCGCGCCAGCATCACCACGTCCCGCCATTCATGGGCCATCGCCTTCATCCACTCCAAAATCGATTCCAGTCCCGGCTTGAGAATGTTTTCCCAGGCGGCCTTGAGGCACAGCGGTGCGGCCGTGTTGGTGACATCCTGCGACGTCAGGCCGAAATGGATAAATTCGGAAAAGGCCCCTGTGCCCAGTCGGTCAAAGGCTTCCTTGAGAAAGTATTCGACAGCCTTGACATCGTGGTTGGTCTCTTTCTCGATCGCCTTGACGCGCAGGGCATCTTCATCGGAAAAGTCGGCAATGATCTGCCGCAAGGGGGCGTACCGATCATGCGGGAATCGCGCCAGCTGCGGCAGCGGAATCTCACACAGGGCGATGAAATATTCGACTTCCACCATCGCGCGGTGGCGAATGAGCGCCTGCTCTGAAAAGTAGGCGGCCAGCGGTTCGGTTGCACGGCGATAGCGTCCATCGACCGGGGAAATGGCGCTTAAGGGGGTCAGGGTGTTTGTCATGTTCCTACCTCACCATTGCAAACAGGCGGTTGGCATTGCATCCAGGATCGACTGACCAATGGATTGTTTTCTGCTCAATGCAGTGCAAAAAAGCCGTTTCTAATGTAAATTATATTTTTAATTTCAGGCTGTTGATTTCTTTAAACGCTTATCGGCTCATCCAAAAAAATGGATGGTGCATGGGTCATTTTTCTACGGGTACTGGATAATGACTGCTGGTTTATAAAAGAAGCGTTGGTAAATGTCAATTATTCCCATTTGAAATCGATACCGGCCCAACCGACGAGGAAGACGGCAGTTGGGCCGGTATCGATTTCAACAATTTCTATCGTGTTTGTCAGAATAACGTTCCGTATGCCCTGAGAGAGTGGCGGGTTTATTTTCCAAATTGAAATTTAGTAGAGGTGGCAGCGCACCCGCCGCTCCTCGTCCCCGCTCTCCGCCGGATACCTTGTGCGGCACACGGCCATCGCTTCCGGACAGCGCGGGTGAAACGGACAGCCGGGAGGCGGATTGGCCGGTGACGGCATGCTTCCGGACAGAACGATCTTTTCGCGGCGATGGCTGCCGGGAACCGGTATCGCGTCGACAAGCGCACGGGTGTAGGGGTGCCTGGGCTGCTGGATGACCGCCGCCGTCCTGCCGTATTCCACTATTTTTCCCAAATACATGACCGCCACGCGGTGGGAAATGTGGCTAACGACGCTCAGATCGTGGGAGATGAAAAGATATGCCAGACCGTACTTTTTTCTCAGGTCCAGCAGGAGGTTGATGATCTGGGCCTGAACCGACACGTCCAGAGCGCTCACGGGTTCGTCGCAGACGATGAAATCGGGTTTCAGGGAAACCGCCCTGGCAATGTTGATCCGCTGACGCTGCCCCCCGGAAAACTCGTGCGGATACCTGTAGATCATATCTGCGCTGAGGCCGACTTCCGCCATCAGTTTACCGGCAACGGCCTCCCTGTCGCCATCCAGCAGGCCGAATTGGATCATGCCCTCGGTGACGATATCGAGGGTGTTCATGCGCGGATTGAGGGAGGAGAGCGGATCCTGAAAAACGATCTGAATCCTACGCCGCAACGACCGCAGTTGTCTTCCGGACAACGCCGCCAGTGATTTCCCTTCCACGAGAACCTCGCCGGCATATATTTTTTCCAGGCCCATGAGCGTTCTTCCCAGCGTGCTCTTGCCGCAGCCCGATTCCCCCACCAGTCCCAGGGTTTCGCCTCTGGCGACAAAAAAGGAAACCCCGTCGACGGCCCGCACGTGCCCCACGGTTCTTGCCAACACGCCGTGCCGGATGGGAAACCAGGTTTTGAGATCCTTCACTTCCACTATGTTGGCGCTTTTATTCATAGGGATGACACTCTTTTTTTCTCGACGTCGAGGGTTATACCGATTGCCGCAAGTCTATTCCGTAATAGAGGCACGCCATTCGAAACGTTTTTCTGACAACCGCTCTACACAAACAGCAGACGCCGGCAGAGCCGGCGGTTTGTGAAGGGAGTTACCGCTTTCCCCTCGCCAATTCGCCGGCGAGAAAACAGGCCGCCGCATGTCCCTCGGAAACCCTCTTAAAATCGGGCGTCTCCTGCGCACAGCGGTCAAAGGCCATTGGGCAGCGGTCCCGGAAGCGACAGCCTGAAAGGTAGCTGCCCGGGCCGGGCACACTGCCGGCAATCGCCTCCAATCTTTCCCCGCTCCCGTTGCCGAGCCGGGGAATTGACTTTAAAAGCCCGCGCGTGTAGGGATGGGCCGGTTTTGTAAATATGTCTTCCGTGCCGCCGCTTTCCACGATCCGCGAGGCATACATCACCACAACACGATCGCACATATCCCACACCACCCCCATGTCGTGGGTGATCAGAAGGATGGACGTCTTTTCCTGCTTCATCTCTGCGATCAAGCTGAATATCTGGGCCTGGATGGTCACGTCCAGGGCGGTCGTCGGCTCGTCCGCAATAATTAGGTCCGGCGACTGCATCAATGCCATAGCGATCATGATGCGCTGCTGCATGCCCCCGGAAAGCTGGTAGGGATAGGCTTGCAGCCGTTGGGCGGCATCCGGAATCCTGACTTTTTCCAGCCATTTTTCAGATTCGCCCAGGGCCCTTTTCATCGGCATGTTGTCATGGATACGCAGGACCTCGGCCATTTGCCGCCCGACCTTCTGCAGCGGTGAAAGAGCCGAAAGGGGTTCCTGAAAGATCATGCTGATATCCCTGCCCCTGATACGCCGCATCTCCCGCTTGTCGACCTTCAAGAGGTCCCTGTCCTTGAATAAGACACGCCCGCTGTCGATGGAGCCCGGGGGGGATGGAATCAGGCGCATCATGCTCAGAGCGGTCACCGATTTCCCGCAGCCGGACTCACCGACAATGCCCAGGACCTCGCCGTAACCGATGTGGAAGGAAACACCGTCTACGGCGTTGAACCGCCCTTCGTCGGAAGGAAAGGATACACGCAGGTTGTCAACACTGATCAGTTTGTCGGACACTTGCCGTTCCTTATTTATCTGCTTTAAACCTTGTCACTTATGTAGAACCTGTGGTCGGTAGTCAATTTCTGTCAAGTCCTGATGAAAAATTGTCAATTTACAAGTGAACACCGAGCACAGACTCCCGTTCTAACCTTCTTTCCTTCTTACTTTCTCTCTTCCTCTGGCATTCTGCCTCCAAGTCATTCCAGCCGGGTGTACTGCTTGGGATCATAGGCATTGCGAATGCCTTCACCCACGAAGACACCCAGCAACATCACCAGAAAAAGCGCCAGCGACGGGTAGAGGATCAGCCACCAGGCCCAACGGTACTGTTGCGCCTGGAAAAGAAGCTCCCCCCAGCTGGGTGTGGGCGGCGGCAGTCCGAATCCCAGGTAATCGAGGGCGGCCAGGGATCCGATTGCCCCCACCAGGGAAAAAGGGAAAAAGGTGACGACCGGTATCATGCCGTTGGGAAGGATGTGCTTGAAAATGATTTTCCGCGACGGCACGCCCATGCACCTGGCCGCTTCCACGAAGGGTTGACCTCGCAGCCTCAAGAATTCGGCCCTGATATAGTAGGAGATGCCGATCCAGTTGAAAAGGCCGTAACAGACCAGCAGGAGGGTAAAACTCCGGCCGTATATCGACCCCATCAGAATCATTACGTATAAAAACGGCAGTGCGCTCCAAATCTCTATGATACGCTGACCGCTGATATCCACCAGGCCGCCGTAGTACCCCTGAACGGCCCCGGCGGCGATACCCAGGCCCATGGACCCCAATACCAGCAGCAGACCGAAAGTCATGGAGGTCCGCATGCCGTATAAAATCCTGGCCAGGACGTCCCTCCCTGCCCGGTCGATCCCCATGAGATGCTCCTTGACCGGCCGAAAAGGAAAGCGCACATCCTGTTTGTCGAATGCGACCACATAGCTCCGCCCCCCGACGGCAACTTTCAAATCGTCAACCGGCCCGGAAAAGCGGTTCGCGGCCGTCGCCATTATTTCCCTGCGGTTGTCTTCCGAAACAGCAGGCCACAGATCCCCGTCCCGCCCCCCGGATGGCTGCACGCGCGCCAGGTCGCGGTTGACCTGGATCCGGTAGCTTTTCCCGGCATCCTTTCCGCTGCTTTCGTCGGGGAACCGCATGGTGAGGCGAATTGACCGGGGCGTTCGCTCCCTCTTTTTGTAGGTTGAAAGGGAGAGCGATATAAGGCGCCCTTCACGATCCCTGACAATGCGGCTCATGGCCGGGGAAGACCGGTTGGCAAACCTTGCCATGACGGCCTCCCTGACATCCTCCGGTATCTCGAAAAATTCGCCGAGCCGCCGGTTTTTTATCTCCCGTGCCGGCACGCCTGTAAAGGCTTTCGGCTTTACGGATCTTCGAATGGAAAAATCGTCGCCGATGTTGACCGTCCCCACTCTGGGAATGGGGGTAAACACCAGGGTGACCACATCCGGCACCTTGATCGTATCGGGATCGACACTCCTGTACGGGCCGTGGGGAAAGGGAGGAAACACCATGTAGTTGTTCTCATTTTCCGAAAACTGCGGCATACGGCTTATTTTGTGATAGTCCGGCCTCGTCTGCCGGCCGCTCCCGGTAAATTCGTCTTCCGGGTAAAAATGAAAAACAGGAAAGTATGAATTCCCCTGGAAATGGACGTACAACGGCGCGCTGTTGCAGATCATCTCTGCACAAAGGCTCAGTGCGTACAGCACGGCAAGGATCCAAAAGGAAAAATAGGCCCGCCGCAAGGACTTGAAACGCATCAAACGCTTGCGGGTCATGGGGTTTTTGAAGAGCGTTCGCATGCCTTTGGTATATTCTACTCGTTTTGAAAATTGATACGGGGGTCGATGACGACGTACAGAAAATCCGACAGTATATTGCCGACCAGTCCCAGCAGGGCGGTCAGCGCCAGGATGCCCATGAAAACAGGGTAATCGCGGCCGACGATCGCCTCGAGACTCAAACGTCCCATGCCGGGAATCTCGAACACCTGCTCTATGATGACCGAACCGGCAAACATGACGGTCAGGATGGCGCCGAAACCGGTGGCGATGGGTATGAGGGCATTGCGCAGGGCGTGGCCCCATATGGCCCGCTGAAAGCTGCCTCCCTTGGCAAGAACCGTGCGCACGTAGTCCCTGCCGATCTGCTCGAGCAGCGAATTTTTCATGAGCAGCGTCAGCACTGCAAAATTACCGATAACGTAGCACAAGACCGGCAGGAACATGTGATGAAAGACGTCCTTTACCTTGCCCCACAGGGTGAGCTGCGCGTAATAATCCGAGATGAAGCCGGACAGGGGGAACAGATCCCACAGGCCGTCCACCGTCCCGGCAAACAGCATCTTCAGCACCATCCCGAAGGCAAAGGGCGGAATGGCATACCCGACAAACACGACAATGCTCGACACGATGTCAAAGGCGTGGTCATGCCGCAGGGCTTTTACGATGCCCAGCGGAATACACACGAGATAGGAAAGAACGAACCCGGTGATGCCGAACACCAGCGACACCCTGAAACGCTCTCTGATGAGCTGCCAGGCGGTCTTGTTGGGGAACCGGTAGGATGCCATGCGCATGCCCAGCCGGTCCGTGACCAACCAGCGCCAGTATCGCTGGTAGAAGGGCTTGTCAAATCCGAAATGGGCTTCGATGGCTTTGCGCTGCTCCTCCGATATCGTCCCCGCCGCACCCGTTCCTCTGCCCGATTCCGACGCCCCGATACTGCGCATCTGCATGATGGCTTGTTCCACGGGTCCGCCGGGAACGAATTGAATGAGGCCGAAGCAAAGCACCGTAATCCCAAGAAAGGTGGGGATGATCAGCAAAAAGCGCCTTATGAAATAGTCGGTGTGCTCCATGGCATTATCCTTACATCACCGCTTGCATTTTTTCAAGGCGTCCGCCGGCGTCGAAGCACTTCATTTTTTTGTCGCCCAGTGTTGATGCTCGGCAACGACTCCGCTCTATTGTGTTTGTCAGAATACCGTTCCGTACCCCCCGAGCGGGTGGCGGGTTTATTTTCAATGGTTTAAATCTACCTGAACTCTTAATATTTGAAACTCTCCAGTCTTCGCTCTTTGAGTTTCGCCTGGCAAGCCCGGATTTCCGGGTTCACCGCACCTGCGGTGTCAAATGTCATCGCGCATAGACCACTATAGCGGGATAACATTTTCCTTGCATCTGCGGCAAACCCGAAAATCGCTCAATTTAGGCCTATATATGGCAAATGCTCTGACGGCGACGGCCGTAATATTCGTTTGAAAAAACCCGCCGGCGTGTATATACTACCATTTGACTTCATCCCCCGGCGTAAGCCGCGGGATGAAGTCAAATGTAAAGGGGAGTTCCTATGTTCAACACCGCCGCCAACGTGCCGGCACCCGAACTGGAAACGCGTCTTACCACCATGCAGCGTCAAATGGCCGCCGCCGGCCTGGACGGTGTGCTGCTGCTGCAGCATACCGATCTTTTTTATTTCTCGGGGACCTCGCAACAGGCACACCTCTATCTGCCGGTCGAGGGCGCTCCCATCCTCATGGTTAAAAAGAACCTGCGGCGGGCTCGCGCCGAATCGGCCATCGACACCATCATTTCCCTGAGCGGCCCCGGCCAACTGCCGGAAAGCCTGAAGAAGCACGGCTATGAGCAACCGCGCACCCTGGGCATGGAACTGGATGTGCTGCCGGCCAATCTGTACCTGCGTTATCGCCGTCTGTGGCCCGAAGCCCGCCTGCGGGACTGCTCCCCCATGATCAGAATGGTGCGTGCCGTAAAATCAGCTTATGAAATCGGTCTCATGCGCGAAGCGGCCAACCTCTCCGACCAGGTCGCCGCCTATGCCGCGACCATCATCAGGGAGGGCATGCCCGAAATCGAATTAGCGGGCCTGCTCGAAGCGGAAGCCCGACGCCTGGGGCACCAGGGGTTGATCCGCATGCGCATGTGGGGCAGCGAAATGTTTTACGGCCATCTCATGTCGGGAGCGGCCGCCGCCGTCCCCAGCCAGCTCGCCTCCCCGACCGGCGGAGAGGCATTGAGCCCCGCCTTTGCCCAGGGGCCCGGCCGGAAGAAAGTTCAGCGCAACGAGCCCGTGCTTTTCGACTATGTGTTCGCCCACCAGGGGTACCTGGCGGACAGTACGCGCATCTACTGCCTTGGCAGCCTGCCGTCGGCACTCGCCGCCGCGCATGACGCCATGCTCGATCTCCAGGATCTCATGGCCCGCGAGGCCTGCCCCGGACGGATAAGCGGCGAGTTGTATGCCGCGGCAGAGAATTTTGTGCGGGAAAAAGGGTATGCGGACAATTTTATGGGTGGCGATGACCAGCGGGTACGATTTGTCGGGCACGGCATCGGCCTGGAAGTGGATGAATACCCCGTCATCGCCGCCGGACAGAAGATGCCCCTTGAAGAGGGGATGGTCGTCGCCCTGGAACCCAAATTGATATTTCCCGGGCAGGGCGTGGTCGGCATCGAAAACACCCACCTGATTACGGGCAGCGGACTGGAACGCCTCACCCGTTTCGACGACGGCATCGTCTACTTATAAATGTGAGATGTGAAACGGAAAATGTATGGCGCGCCGTTCGATGTTCAATGTTGGATGTTCATGACCTCCGCTCTCCGACCTCTGATCTCTAGGGCCTTACCCTCGGATCCGTATAGGCAACCATTCACGGGAGTGGACACAAAAACACCCCCGGGTCATGCTGACCAGGGGGTGCTTTGATGTTGCGAATATGGAACGGTGTCGATACGTCGGCCGGGCGGTTACCGCTTGGAGAACTGGTACCTTGCGCGTGCGCCTTTCTGACCGTACTTTTTACGTTCTTTCACTCTGGAATCCCGGCGGACAAAGCCGGCACGTTTCAGCGACTGCCTCAAATCCGGGTCTGCCATCATGAGCGCCCGGGTAATGCCGTGACGAATGGCGCCGGCTTGGCCTGAGATGCCGCCGCCGATCACCTTGATCTTGATGTCGTAGCTGTCGCGGGTATTGGTCAGGACCAGGGGTTGCAGCATGATGGTTTTGGCCGTACCCACCCTGAAATAATCATCGAGTTCACGGTTGTTCACGGTGATCGCACCGCTGCCGGGCTTCATCCACGTGCGGGCAATAGCCGTCTTCCTTTTTCCAGTAGCGTAATAAATGTTTTCTTCTGCCATGCGCTTCCTCTATTTATCTTTCATTTCCGGTTGTCTGCGTCGAGACCCTCGTCGCCTTCCGGTTGCACCGAAGGGCTGCAGGCGCCTCCAATCCTAATTAAGAATCAGGGCTTCGGGCTTCTGGGCTTCATGGGGATGATCTCCCCCGGCGTAAACCTTCAATTTTTTAATCAATGTCCGCCCGAGTCTGTTTTTGGGCAGCATGCCCTTGACGGCATATCGAATCAAGTCTTCCGGGCGTTTTTCCAGCAGTTTCCTGGCGGTGATCTCTTTCAGGCCGCCGATGTATCCGCTGTGATGGTAATATTTCTTCTGCGCCCATTTTTTCCCGGTCAAGACGATTTTTTCGGCGTTGACCACGATGACCGCGTCACCCGAGTCCACATGCGGCGTAAACATGGGGTTGTGCTTTCCCCGGAGCCTTGCGGCAATCTGCGTGGCCAGCCTCCCGAGGACGGCTCCCTCGGCATCCACAAGCCACCATTTTTCATCGATGTCGGCATTCTTCGCGCTGTATGTATACTTTTTCACTATTTCTCTCCCCTGATAAAAGAATCCGTGTATTTAAATAATATTTCCCGGCCTGTCAAGGGTTTTTTTCGGTTATATTCCGGGATGAATGGTGCAAACCGTGAAAGGTAAAACGAGCAGCCCGCCTCACGTCTAACGTCATAGAATTCCCATAACTGTGAGGCGTGTATTTCATACACCTTAACCCAGCGGCGCAAGGCCCAAGGCGTATGGCGCAAGGAAGTTTCAGGGCATCGTTCTTTGTGGGTTCTTCGCCTTGAGCCCTACGCCTTACGCCTTATTGACACCCTCCAGGCTTTATAATATTCACGGTAATATGGGTACCCTCGAAATCGAAGTCAAATTCTTTTTGCCGCATCCTGAAATCTCACGCAAGCTCCTGGCGCGAAACGGCGCCGAGTCCCGCGGCCGTTTTTTCGAGCACAACATCTGTTTCGAAAATGCGGCCGGCGACCTTCGTCGAAACGAATCGCTCTTGAGACTTCGAAAAGACGACATCACAACGCTTACATACAAAGCGAAACCAGCGTTTACCGACAACGATTTCAAGGTATTGACCGAACACGAGGTGGAAGTCAGCGACGTTGACACCATGCTGGACATTCTTCGCGCCCTGGGATTTTACCCCGAGCAAGTGTATGAAAAATATCGCGAATCCTTCGCCCTGGCTTCTTCGACCGTGTGCCTGGACAGCATGCCGTTCGGAGATTTTCTCGAAATCGAGGGCCCCAGGGAGGACATCCGGAAGCTGGCCGGGCAGTTGGAGATGCATTGGTCACGCCGTATTCTCCTCAATTACCGGGCCATGTTCGACGTCATCAGAGAGGCGTTGGATCTTCCGTTCACAGATATAACCTTCGACAATTTCAAAGGTGTGGCATTGGATATCGAGGCTTTTTTGCCCGGCTTCGAAGCCGGCCAAAAGCAGATGTAGAAGATGCATAGCGCCGTCGGGTGGGTCAACATCAAGGTTGGGGGCATGCCACCTCGCCGTTCAACACCCCCCCGGCCTCCACCGTCAAATCCCTGCATGATATGTTGCCCCGGCAACGGCCGGTGGGCAGGATGACCAGCTTCTGCGTGACCCTCAGGGTGCCGTCGAATTGACCGCCGATGGTGATGATCGATACGGTGGCATCCGCGTGAACGGCGCCATCTTCGGCAATAATCACCTCATCCCCGTTGAGGTTTCCCTTGACGGCTCCTTTGACGACCAATTGGCCGCTGCAAGACACGGATCCCTCCACGGTCAATCCCCTGTCGATAATGGAAATGCTTTTGGATTTATTTTTCAATACCTTCTCCTGATATGGCACGACAGCCGCGTTTACCGAAAAATGCGCAGCATTTTTCAAGGGCATATCTCCGTCTGCGCGTCCAGGGAATAATCCCTTTCCATGAGCAATGCGCCTTCCTCGGTATAGGTATAGATGGTAGCGCTGTGCAAAGGCCCCTTTAGCTTGGATTCCGCAACCCTGTAATTCAGCGTGCGAAAATTGTAAATACGAAACCGCTTCCCGCTTTCACCCGATGGCCTCAAGTCGTGAAGGGGAACGTTCGGCAGCACGATCCAGTCTTCAGGGTTCATGTCATTGTTCTTCAGAACGATCACCGAGCGTCCGGTTACCCGCGTATGCTTCGGCCCCACGTTGACTACCTTGTAAGCGACCCGAATAAATTCGGCGTGGGGATCACGGCAAACCACCAGGTCGCGGTTGGCGATGGTGACCGGCGGTGGGGGCGTTGGATCGATTTCCGGGTCTGCCGCCTGTTCGGCCTTCTCCGTGGACGTTGGCGGCGTGGATTGTTTTTCGGCGGTGCTTTCGGCCGGGCCGGCATTCTCTCCGGCGATCCCCCCTGCTTCGGCGGTCGCCGGAGAAGCGGCTTTTTCCTTATTGGGCGCGTCCCCGCCCTGCAGGGCTTTGAGCCTGGATTCGAGGATGACCTGCCGCGCCAGCATCTGCTCCTTCTCCCTTTTGAGGCTCTCGTTCTGCGCTTCCAGAGCCGCCGTGCCCCGCTCCAGGGCCCTGATCTCCTCCAGGCGATGCCAATTTTGATGCTGAAGAAAAAAGAGGGTCACCGCCAGGGCGATCAGCACGCATAAAGACCCGGCCACCACCCCTTTGAAATGCCTGACGGTGAACACCTTCCCGTCTTCCCCGATGAACATGATATTCCATTTTTTTCTTTTGTAGCCGGCCCTGTCGGCTCCTGATGACTTGTTCATGCTGGGTATTCTATTTGGCTTTCGATTAGCGGGGTTCCTACCCCCCTGTAGCGGGCGGATTAAAAAAGCGTTTCCTGCACTGCGATTCCCAGATGCTTGTAAGCGGCCGCCGACGTCTTTCGCCCGGATGCCGTCCGCACGACAAGCCCCGTTTTCAAAAGGTATGGCTCGACAACGTCAACCAGGGTGTCGGTCTCCTCCTGAAGCGTTGCCGCAATCGCATCGATGCCCACAGGCCCGCCCTTGTAGTATTCGATTATTGTCCGCAGGTATTTGCGATCCAAACGGGTCAACCCCATCACATCCACGCCTTCCAGCGAGAGTGCGGCCTCGACAATATCCCCGGCAATGAAGCCGTCGCCTTTTACCTGGGCGTAATCCCTGACGCGCTTGAGCAGGCGGTTGACGATCCTGGGGGTTCCCCGGGAACGCCTGGACAACTCGGCTGCAGCGGGATCGTCAATGCCGATGTCCAGCAATCTGGCCGAGCGTGTCGCGATTTTCACCAGCTCCGGCTCCGCGTAAAAATCGAGATTCCGCAACAGTCCAAACCGGTCCCGCAGGGGCGACGACAGCAATCCGACCCTCGTCGTGGCCCCCACCAAGGTAAACCGGTTGAGTCGATACCGGTGACTCCTGGCATGAATGCCCTTGTCGAACACGAAATCCACGGCAAAATCTTCCATGGCCGGGTAGAGGAATTCCTCCACGGCTTTGGGTATGCGGTGGATTTCATCCACGAACAGGATGTCGCCCTCCTCCAGGTGCGTCAGCATGCCGATGAGATCGCCGCCCTTCTCCAGCGCCGGGCCCGAAGTCGTGGTCAGGCGGCTGCCCATCTCGTTGGCGATGATATGTGCCAGGGTCGTTTTGCCCAATCCCGGCGGACCGTGAAACAGGACATGATCCATGGTTTCCTGTCGTTTATGGGCCGCCTCGATCGCGATGTGCAGCGTGTCCACGACCTCTGTTTGGCCGATGTACTCGGACAGGCTTTCAGGCCTCAGGGAAAGGATTTCCGTTTCCTCGTCGGACGGCAGCCGTGATCCGGACACGATCTCCCGGTCCACCAAACCGCTTTTGAATTCCTCTGGCTGGCCGCCGGAATCAGCTGGTTGTTTTTCCGACATTATCGATACCTTTACTCCTTACATCCCCCGCTGCACCCGGTACACCTCTTCGAACAGCTCTTCCGGGGTTGTGATGGCGCGGTTGTTTTGTATGGCTCGGTTCACCAGTTGCCGGGCCTCCGTCAATTTATGCCCCAGCTGCCTGACCAGCACGTCGATCACCTGTCGTTCCACCTCTTCGGTTACCGCCGGTTCTCGTTCTGCCGCCTCCCGCACCAGGGCGAACCTGCCCATCTTGCCCTTGAGGGTGGCGATGATTTTCTGGGCCGTCCGGTTCCCGATCCCTTTCATGGTCTTTAATTTGTCGACATCACCCGCTTCTATGTAAGCGGCGACATCGCCAATAGGCTGCGTCAGGGCTCTGGCCGCTTTGAGGGGACCGATGGCCTCAACAGATATAAACAACTGGAAAAACGCTTTTTCGAGTTCATGGTTGAACCCGATCAGCACCGGTTTGGGTTGCCGCTCCGTCTGCTGGTAGTAAATATGGAGCGACACCTCCTCGCCGATCTGCTTACCGCTGAAGGCGTTCATGACGAATACCGGCAGGAGGACTTCGTACCCCACCTGGTTCGCCAGCAAAAGAATGCCATCCCCCTCCCTGCTGAGCAGCTTTCCTTCCAGATAGCCTATCATCGCAACCGATTACTCCATTTACAGATATAAACGCTACATTCCAATATCAAAAGCTGTGTTGATGGTGTTTGTTGTGTTCTTTGTGTTTGTTGCGTGACCCGCCAACCCAACAGACCCGCTAACCCTAGTGTCGATACCGATACAACCCCACCAGCGCCAGACCCAGCGCGTCCGAGGCGTGGTCGGGCCGGATAGGCTCCGTGAGCTTCAGCTTTCTCCTGACGGCCTGCTCCAATTGTGACTTCCCGGCATTGCCGTTTCCGGTCAGAATCTTTTTGACTTCGCGGACGGACACTTCGGATACAGGCACACCGCACTGACAGCCTGCCAGCAGGATGACTCCGGTCACTTTTCCCAGCGTGATACCCGATTTCGGATATTGGCTGAGCGAAAAGATGTCCTCGACTACCATTTGGTCTGGTTTTTCATCGTTGAGGATGGAATGCAGCCTGGTGTAAATTCTCGTGAGACGACCCGGCAGGGATGACCCTTTGGACGTTCTGACCGTTCCATACGCGTATGCCTTCACCTTCAACCCTTCTCCGGAGACGATCCCTATTCCTGTATCAGACAACCCTGGGTCTATGCCGATGATTTTGATCATGCAGGACTGAACACCCCCGGTAAGAAATTTGTCTCCCCGGCCCTGAGGTTGCAGAGGCCTGAGGAGACCAGCGTCAAGGCGTCCGAGATAATCAGCGATCTCCGGCAAAGCCGATCGCTTGTGAAGGGAGTTGCCATGTCGTTTATGCAACGTTTAGGTCTACGCGAACACAGGAAGTATGAAGGTCAGGGAATTTCCTTCAGTTTCTGGACAGCGATCTTCCCCTCGTTGGTCTGGGGATATTTTTTGGCCAACTCTTTCAGAATCAGCCGCGCATTGGCTTTGTCCCCCAGTGAGAGGAAAGCGAATCCCTGTTTCAGTAGGGCCGCCGGCACTTTGTTCCCTTTGGGGTAGTTCTCGATAACTTTTTGATACTCGAGAATGGCCTTTTCATACCACTTCTCGCGGTAGTAAATCTCGCCGATCCAGAATTGCGCATTGTCGGCGTCTTGGGACTTGGGAAACTCCTTTATAATCTTTGCGAACCCGGCCCCGGCAGTCTCGAAATCACCCTGGTCGAAGGACTGCTTGGAGGAGGCATACAGATCGTCGGCCGACAGTTTTTTTTCACCGCCACCGGTTTCAGGGGGCAGCCGGCTTCCGACCGTTTCCTCCTTCAGGTTCAAATACTGTTCTATATATTGGACACGCGTTTCCAGCTTGCCGAGGTCCTGTGCCATTTTTTCGATCTTGGTCTGGATGTTCCTGCCGAGTTGTTCATTGGTGTCCAGCCGCTGGTTGAACGTGAATGACGTTTCATCGAGGTTGCCGCGAACGGCCTGGAGGTCGTCCCTGAGCTCGACGATGTTCGCATTGATGCCGGCATACTGGGCCCTCAGCTTCTGATTCTCCTGTTCATGCTTTGAATCGCTTTTCGAAATCTCTTCCTGAAGGGCGGCATTGTCCCGCTCCAAAGCTTTACTGCTGCGTCGATCCTGCGCGAGCATCGCATCATAATCGTCTTCAAGCTTACTGGTCTTCCGGTCCAGTTCATGGCCCAGCTTTTCCATCCTGGCCAAGCGCTGGTCCAGTATAATGACGTCATCCTGGTGGGCACACCCCCAAACGACGATCAGACAAACAGCGGTGAAAAAGAGTCTCTTCGGCATAGGTCTCCTATGGTTCTCTCAATTGCAAAAAGGGCAAGCAGCGGCCGCGCCACTGCTTGCCCACATGGATTGAAAACCACATCAGAAACGTTAATCAATTCAATTTGTTGTACAATCCAGTTTACTCGACCACGAAGTGTGCGCGGCGGTTCTTGGCCCAGGCTTCCGGATTGTGACCCGGATCGACCGGGCGCTCTTCGCCGTAGCTGATCGTCGTCAGACGCGTGGCGTCGATCCCCATGTCGACCAGGAATGCCTTGGCGCTCTCCGCCCGCCTGTCCCCCAGGGCGATATTGTAGGCTTCGGTGCCCCTTTCATCGCAGTGACCTTCGATAATGATCGACATGTCGACATTCTCGAAAAGCCAGTCCGCTTTGCGTTTGAGCACTTCCTGTGCCATGGACTGCAGGGCGGAACTGTCGAAATCGAAATAGATGTCTTCGTTTTCAAACATCTGTTTCGCCGCGGCCATATCCTGCTCCATCTCCATTTCCTTGGCAGCAGCTTCGGCCTCGCGCTGTTCTTCCAAATCTTCTTCGGCTGCCATTTCCCACTGCCTGGCGGCTTCTTCCTGGGCGGCTTGTTCTTCGGCCATCCGGGCTGCGGTATCCACTTCGGGCTCTGCGGCTTCAACTGCCTCTTCCGTGGACGGCTCCGCCTGGGTAACCTTCTTGGCGCAGGAAACCGTAAACATCAAGCCTGGAACCACCATCAGCAGTGCAAGCAATATCCATCTATTTTTCCGCATTTTTCCCTCCTTTTCTAACTTCCTATTGAAAAATTCACTGATTGGTTATGTTTGGAGACCATTTCGGACTCGTCTGTGCCCCCGGCAAGGAAATCAGGCGTCTCTGATCCGTCCCGAAAGCCGTCATAATATAAACTTTGGAGATCCCCTCCCGATTCGAGGAAAAAGCGATCAAGCTGCCGTCCGGTGACCAGCACGGTGCCTCATTGTCCCCCTGCCCTTCCGTCAACCGGCGCAACCCTTTGCCGTCGACGCCGATGGTGTAAATGTCGATAGACCCCGGCACCATTGCCGAAAAGGCTATCCGGTCTCCCTTGGGGGACCAGTTGGGCTGGGTGTTGTATCTCCCCTCGTAGGTCAACCGCCTGACCCGCCCCGACCCCATGTTCTTTACGTAAACCTGGGGAGTTCCGGATCGCTTGGAGACAAAGGCCATTTCGCTGCCGTCCGGTGACCAGGTTGGCTCTACGTCTATGCCCCTGCTTTGAGTCAACCTTTTAATAATTTTCCCCCTTCCGGTCAACAGATAAATTTCCTGGTCGCCCGAAAAAGAAAGGGTTGCCGCAAGTTCGAATTTTCCAGGCACCCAGGCAGGCGTTATCTGTATCCCCTTTTTGCTGACGATTGTTACGTATTTTTCCTTTATATTCCGTATATATAGATCCGGCCCGCCTCCTGCGTAAGACGTGTAGGCCATCCACTTTCCATCCGAAGACCAGGCTGGAAACAGCGAAATGTCGTTGTTGTTCGTAAACTGCCGGGGGTTGTATCCGTCGAATTCCGCAATGTAGATCTCCTTTTTGCCGTTGCTGGCACTTACGAAAGCGATCCGGCTGTCGAAAACGCCCCGGTTTCCGGTCAGGTTGAGCATCACTTCACTGCAGAACCGGTTGATCATCTGGCGTTGATTGCCCCTGTTGCCTTTGTAGCGTTTTCCGATGATCATCTTTTCCTGAAAGGTGTCGAAAAGTCTCAGCTCCAGCTCGATGCTTTCCCCCTCGGAAGCGACGCCGCCGGTAATCAAAAGCTCCGAACCGATGGCTGTCCAGTTGTGGAATTTGATGCGGCTGGCCACGATGTTGGGGTTCTCCGGGTCCGCCAGGAACGCCCCCCGGTCAAGCATCTCGAAATACCCTGTAAACGCGAGCGTGTCCGCTACACGGTCACTGAGTTCAACGGCAAGGGTCCCGGCGGCCTGGTTACCCGACAAATTCTTGAAGCGGGGAACAGCCGTGGGTATTTTTCGCAGAAACGGGTTGCTGATGTCGATATATTCGTACTCTTCGGCGCCGGCCGCCGGATTCAACATCAGCAGCCCGGCCAGGCAAACGATGGCCACGAGTCTAACCAAATAAAAACGATTCATAGGCATTCAGCTACTTGATTCCCTCCGGTGTAAACCGCAGCCCCATCTGCACATAAGGCCTTATTATTCCCGGAGGATGCGGATCAACGGGGTTGGATTTCATGATCGCCCGATAGGCGGATTCGTCAAAATTGTTGTTGCCGGACCGGTCGGTAAAAAACACGTCGCGAATTTCACCGTTGGGCATGACCTTGAACACCAGCATGGTCTGCAGGTCGTTTCTTCCTTCGGCCAGCTGGTCGGGAAAGGCCCAATTTTTTTGGATCTCGTAAGCAATTTCGACCCTGTATATATCGATCAGTTCGCCGACCCGTTCCCCCCCCCCTTCGGTTCCCTGCCCGGTGGCGGCACCGGTCTGTTCGGGCGACGTTTCTTCGGTTTGAGGGCGCCTTTCGTGCTCCTGTTCTTCGACCTTGGCCTTTATCCGGTCCAGGGCGGACGTGATGCGCTCGGACGACTCCTTTTCGACCTTTTTCTCTATATCCTCAAGGACGTTTTTCTTGACCTTGGAAGGCTTGAACGTCTTTTTCTTCAGTGAAATTTTCGCTTTGCCGGAAGTCGACACGACGGGCTTTTTCTTCACCGGCTTGGCGGCAACCGCAACCGCTTTCTTGCGGGTCTCCTTTTTTTTGGATGCTTTCTCTTTAGGAGCCGTATCCTTTTTCACGGCGGCAGAGGCCGGATGCACGGTTTTTGCAACCGGGCTCGCCACCAGGCTGACGCTGATCGCCGACATCCTCGCCGGTCTTTTGGGCTGGTATTTCTGGGTAGCCATCAGCCCGCCGAAAACAGCCAGGTGACAGATGCACGAAATGACGAACGCCCAGGTGACAAACCGCCTTTCACCGGCCATCTCCGTGATCAGGAGGCTCCTCGGCGCCCCTGTATCGCTGTTGGCATTCGGCCCTTTACTTCTTCTCATCCCTGGTATCGTCATCCGGCACGGTGATCATGCCCAATTTTTCAACCCCTGCCCCCTTGATCTCCGACATCACGTAAACAACCGTGCCGTAGGATATGGTCTTATCGGCCTTCAGATAGACGTCCCGGTCGGTTCTGCCCTTCAGGATCTTTACCAGCTTCTCGTTTAAGTTATCCGCGTCAACCTTGAAATCGTTGATATAAACCTGATTGTTTTTGTCGATTGAGACAATGAGTTGTTCCGTTTCCGTGGCGATCGGCTTGGCGGTTGCCTCGGGCAAAGCGACCTCCACTCCCTGAATCATCATGGGCGCCGTCACCATGAAGATGATCAATAGGACCAGCATGACGTCAACCATGGGCGTCACGTTGATCTCCGACATCAGACGGTCGTCATTTCCTCCGATTGCCATCCAATCTCCTCCTTTCAACCATCATGATGTCCCGTTCGACTATATTCAGAAAGTCCGCCGAAAAACTGTGCAGCTCCGATTCCAGGGTCTTTATCTTCTGCATGAAATAGTTGAAGGCGATAACCGCCGGAATGGCCACCGCCAGACCGGCTGCCGTGGCCACCAGCGCCTCCGAGATACCGGGTGCGACAACGGCCAAGCTTGCGGATCCCCGGGCGCCGATGCCATGAAAGGAGTTCATGATGCCCCAAACCGTGCCGAACAGTCCGATAAAAGGGGTCGTATTGCCCGTTGTCGCCAGAAAAGGCACCATCTGTGTCATGCGGGTGGTTTCCGTATTGATCGCCCGGCGCAGGGCGCGTTTGATATTGTCAAGGCCCGCAAACCGACCGACCATGGTGTTCTGGCCTTCGGCCTGCCCTCCCCCGACCGCCATACCGGAGCGGCTGATTTTTCTCAATTCCACGTATCCGATGCGGAATATCCTGGCAATGGGGCTGCCCTGCAGTTCCTTGGCCTCTTTATAGGCATTGGACAGGTCCCTGCTCTTCCAGAAAAGATCGGTAAAAAGGGCCGATTCATGATAGGCCCGCTTGATATACCGGAATTTTATGACGATGATGGCCCACGATGTAACCGAAAAAAACAGCAGTAGAAGAAGCACAAACTGAACCATCAACCCTGCATTGCTGATCATGTTGACTAAATTAATCTGCTGCATTATCTAATTGCTCCGATCCTGACAGGTCACCTAATTAGTGTTAATTAAAAATAATTATCATAAATCTAGAACTAATACAAACCCGACCATCATGTCAAGACGTTTGGATTTCACATTAAACGAATTAACATAACTTTTACCTAATCCGGAGATCGAAACACCATAACCGTAAACCCTTCAAAAACAGGAGCGCGCATGAAGTCCATCATCAACCTGCTTTTTACCGCCAGGCACCTCAAAGACACCCCCCGGACCGGATACAATTATCTGGGGGTGGGAAAAGAATCGGTTGCCGAACACACCTTTACCACAACCTTCATTGCCCACGTGATGTCCTGCCTGGAGCCGGAGGCGGACGCCCTGCGCCTGCTGCATCTCTGTATCGTCCACGACCTGCCGGAATCCAGAATCGGCGATCTCAACGCCGTACAGAAAAAACATGTCACGGCCGATGAGGACGGGGCCGCGCAGGCGATCGCCGAAGGCACGCCGTTGAGCCGGTCCCTGCCGGAAATGATCCGGGAATTCAACGAGGGCCGCTCTATGGAAGCCATGCTTGCCAGGGATGCCGATCAGATCTCGTTTCTGCTCGAGTTGAAGAATCTCGCCGACCTGGGATTCAGCCCCCCGGAGAAATGGATCCCCTATCTCGTGGACAGGCTGCAGACGGATACAGGCAGAAAGCTGGCCGCCGGCATCCTGCAAATTGAACGGGACGACTGGTGGTTGAAAAATTATATTGACACGGATAAGGGAACTGAATAGTTAATTTAGTTTGGCGCAATTTTCATGTTCCATCACTCGTATGGAAGCATGGAAAGATCCACCAAACAACATCCTAAGCTGAACGTTTCAAATTTTTTGTATTCATAAAATTTTTTACGCATTAGAAACATGCCTCAGCACGCATAGCGTTTAATTTCGCATGATTGGGAAAAGGAATGCCGATCTCTAAAGCGGCTGACTGTTTCTGGTGAAACGGAGGAACCTATGCAATGGATTGTTAACTTTTTCGGCTCATCCGTCGGCAAAAAATTGATGATGGCCCTGACAGGCTTCTGTTTCGTCGGGTTTCTGACCGGCCACCTGGTGGGCAACCTGACGCTCTACGGGGGCCGGGATGCCTTCAACGCGTATGCCGACCACCTGCATGCGCTGGGGCCGCTCATCAACCTGGTTGAACTGGTTCTTTTGACCATGGCCGTCGTTCATGTGCTCACGGGCCTGTTGCTTTACCTTCAAAACCTGAAGGCGAGGCCGGTACGGTACGTGGTGAACAAAAACGCCGGCGGGCGCACCATCAGTTCCAGCCTGATGCCCTACACCGGTTTTATCATTTTGATGTTTCTCATCTTTCACCTGCTCCAGTTTCATTTTGTCGACAAAACCTACACCACCATATACGACATTGTATCCATGGCTTTTGCCAGCGTGCTGAATGTGTCGGCTTACATCGCCGCCATGGTCGTGGTCGCCCTGCATATCAAGCACGGGTTCTGGAGTCTTTTTCAAACGCTGGGTGCAAACCACCCCAAATACATGCCGATCATCATGGGTGCCAGCCTGGTGTTCAGCCTCATTTTCGGCATCGGTTTCGGATTTCTCCCGGTTTACGTTTCTTTTTCGGGATAAGGAGGAAATTTCATGCAGCTAAACGCCAACATCCCCGGGGGGCCGCTCACACAAAAATGGGACCGGCATCGCTTCGAACTGAAACTCGTCAACCCGGCCAATAAAAGAAAGTTCACCATCATCGTCGTCGGCACAGGACTGGCGGGCGGTTCCGCCGCGGCATCCCTGTCCGAACTCGGTTACAAGGTCAAATCCTTCTGCATTCAGGACACACCGCGCAGGGCGCACAGCATCGCCGCCCAGGGCGGTATCAACGCCGCCAAAAATTATCAGAACGAGGGGGACAGCATCTGGCGGCTTTTTTACGACACCGTCAAAGGCGGTGATTTCAGGTCAAGGGAGGCCAACGTATACCGTCTGGCCCAGATCAGCAACGAAATCATCGACCAGTGCGTGGCCCAGGGCGTTCCCTTTGCGCGGGATTACGGCGGGCTATTGGCCAACCGCTCTTTCGGCGGCGCCCAGGTTTCCAGAACTTTTTATGCACGCGGGCAGACCGGGCAGCAGCTCCTCCTGGGCGCCTACAGCGCCCTCATGCGCCAGGTGGCCAAGGGGGGGGTGACCATGTTCCCGCGGCGGGAAATGCTGGACCTGGTCGTCATCGACGGTCAGGCCAGGGGCATCGTCGCCCGCAACCTGATCACCGGTGAAACCGAAAGACACACGGCCGACGCCGTCGTCCTCTGCACCGGCGGATACGGCAACGTGTTTTTCCTTTCCACCAATGCCATGGCCAGCAATGTCACCGCGGCTTACCGTGCCTACAAAAAAGGCGCCATGTTCGCCAACCCCTGTTACACCCAGATCCACCCCACGTGCATTCCGGTGCATGGAACCTACCAGTCCAAGCTGACCCTGATGAGCGAAAGCCTCAGGAACGACGGACGCGTCTGGGTTCCCAGCAAACCGGGCGACACCCGCCGGGCGGGAGATATCCCCGAAGAGGAAAGGGATTACTATCTCGAAAACAAATATCCCAGCTTCGGCAACCTGGTGCCGCGAGACGTCGCTTCTCGAAATGCCAAGGAGCAGTGCGACAAAAACAAGGGGGTCGGCGACACCCGCCTGGCCGTCTACCTCGACTTCAAGGATGCCATCCAGCGCGACGGCCGGGATGTCATTGAAAAAAAATACGGCAATCTGTTTCAGATGTATGAAAAGATCACCGACGAGAATCCCTACGAGACGCCGATGATGATCTACCCGGCCGTGCACTACACCATGGGCGGCCTGTGGGTGGACTACAATCTGATGTCCACCATCCCGGGCCTGTTCGTCCTGGGTGAAGCCAATTTTTCCGACCACGGGGCCAACCGCCTGGGCGCAAGCGCGCTCATGCAGGGGTTGGCCGACGGCTACTTCGTCATCCCATACACCATCGGCGGATACCTGGCCGGGACACCGCTCAAACCCGTGAACACCGATCATTTCGAGTTTAAAAACGCCGACCTGGCCGTCAAGGAGTCGACACGCAAACTGCTCGACATCGGAGGCAGCCGGACCGTGGACGACTTTCATCGCGAACTGGGCATAATCCTGTGGAACCACTGCGGCATGGCCAGAAACAACGACGGCTTGACCAAGGCCCGCGGCATGATCCAAAACCTCCGCAAGGAATTCTGGAAAAACGTGACCGTTCCCGGCTCCGGCATGGATTTCAATCAGAGTCTCGAACGTGCCGGCCGGGTGGCCGATTTTCTGGAATTTTCCGAATTGATGGTCCAGGATGCCCTCGAGCGCCAGGAATCGTGCGGCGGTCATTTCAACGAAGCGTATCAGACGGATGAAAACGAGGCCCTCCGTGACGATGAAAATTTCTGCCACGTTTCGGCCTGGGAATACCGGGGAGACGACGAGGATGCGGTGATGCACAAGGAACCGCTTGTCTTTGAAAACGTCAAATTAACCCAAAGGAGCTACAAGTGACGAAAACAATCAACCTCACGCTGAAGATATGGCGCCAGACGAGTCCGGAAAGCAAGGGCCGCCTGGAAACCTATGTTGCCAACAACATATCGACGGACATGTCGTTCCTTGAAATGCTCGATGTCGTCAACGAGCAGCTGACCCTGGATGGGAAAGAACCCGTCGCCTTCGATTACGACTGCCGGGAAGGCATTTGCGGCCAGTGCGGCTGCGTGGTCAACGGACGCCCCCACGGGCCCGAAAGCGGAACCACGCTGTGCCAGCTCCACATGCGCCGCTTTGCGGACGGAGACACCCTTTTCATAGAGCCGTTTCGCGCCCGGGCCTTCAAAATCGTCAAAGACCTGGTCATCGACCGCAGCCCCCTTGACAAGATCATTCAGGCCGGTGGGTACATATCCGCCAACACCGGGGGATCCCAGGACGCCAACACCATTCTCATCTCCCAGGAAACCGCCGAAAGAGCCATGGATGCGGCGGCGTGCATCGGTTGCGGCGCCTGCGTGGCGGCCTGCCCCAATGCATCGGCCATGCTGTTCGTAAGCGCAAAAGTTTCTCATCTGGCGCTGCTGCCGCAGGGCCGCCCCGAAGCCGCCCAGCGTGTCCTTTCCATGCTCAGGGCCATGGACGACCTCTGTTTCGGCAACTGCTCCAATGAAAGGGAATGCGAAGCGGAATGCCCCAAGGAGATCTCCATCGTCAACATCGCACGTCTGAACCGGGAGTATCTGAAGGCCGGCATCGCTTCGACCGTTATGTAACATGGAAACCTGGCAGAACTTGCTCGACAACATCATCGGTGCCATGACCACGGCGGATGGCCGCCTTTCCGCCGCGGAGCAGGCCGTCGTGGCCGTCGCCGGGACCGTCCTCATCTGGTTTGCCATCAAGGTCCTGCTGGCCGTTGTCGCCAAAAAGGCCGGGCGGTTCGGTCTGTTCAAGGAAAACCGGCGGGTTTTCGAATCCATGCGCAAGGCGTTTCAGCGCCTGACGCTCCTCATCGCCGGGACCTACCTGATCAGGATCCTCGACCTGGCCTTTCTGGAAAGTGTTTTTCTGGCCCTGATGATCGTTCTGCTGGCGGGTCCCCTGACGACCTTTACCATTCTGCTGCTGCAGTACCTGGAAAAAAGGGTCGCCGACCGCACCGAAAACAAGATCGACGACATCCTTTTCGACCTGCTCAACAAGTTCGCCGGTGCCATTATCTATGTGACCGCCGCTATTCTGGCCCTGGACACCCTGGGAATCAATGTCATGCCCTTTGTCGCCGGCGCGGGTGTCCTGGGGGTGGCCCTGGGGTTCGCGGCCAAAGACACCCTCTCCAATCTCATCGCAGGCGTCCTGCTGATCATCGACCGGCCTTTCGAAGTGGGCGACCGGATAGAGGTGTGGCGTGCACCGGCCGGAAGCGCTTCGTGGGGGGACGTGATCGACATCGGGCTCAGGGCCACGAAAATCCGCACCACCGACAACATCGTCATCATCATCCCCAACAACGAAATCATGACCAGGGACATCGTCAACTACACCATCATCAACACCAAAATACGCGTGAGGATCAATGTCGGCATCGCCTACGATGCCGATCTGACCCTGGCAAAAGACACCGTCCTGCAGGTGGCCGCCGAGATCGACTGGATCGCCAAAGACCCCGCCCCCAAGGTGGTTGTGCGCAATTTCGGCGAATCCTCCGTGGAGCTGCAGCTGCGCGTCTGGATACCGGATGCCCGCCGACGGATGGACACCATATCCGAAGTCACCGACAGGATAAAGACACGCTTCGACGAAAAGGGGATCGAGATTCCCTACCCCAAACGGGACATCACCATAAAAAAGGAGGGTGATCAATGATACTCACCCTCCTTTTTTATGGTGATGTCCCGTTAATGTGAAAAGGTTACTTTTTCAACTTTACGAGGTCGTTGACCTTGAAGCCGGTGCCGGACCGGACAGTGGCCACGGAGCCGTCTTTGCCGAAGAAGCCGGTTATCATCACTTCCCCCTTCACGTTTCCGGGGGCCCGGCCGAGGGACACCTTGGTCTGGGGGTCGATGATTTCATCCCCGAGTTCCTGAACCACAAGCATCTGGCCGACGGTCAGGCCCGTTTTCTGGCCGGCATTGAGGTACACCGTCCCGCCGGAGATCTTGGCGATTCGTCCGGTCCACTCCTGCCGCTCGAACTGGTCGAGCATATTGACCATGGCTTTGGTCAAGGCGTCCCGCAGGGCGCCGTCCCGCAGGTCGGCATCGTAAGATGACTTGGAGCCCAGCCCCAGAGCGCCGCCGGTTTTCTTTTCGTAAACCCCCTGGCCGGAATCGGCGGCGATCTGAATACCGGTGGTTGTGTCGACAATACGGTAGTCCACCGTCACGCGGGCAATCTGCTTCTTGGTCTTGTAGACCAGATAGTCGGAGCCCTCTTCGGCCTCGGAATAGGCGGAAACCGCACCGGTGACGATGGCATTCAGCCCCAGAATCCTGCCCATCTGCGCGGCCGAGGCCGGATCGATGGCGCCGGAAGCACCCAGGGCCTGCTGGTCCAGAACGGACTGCACGTCCTGCTGGGGAATGATGATGAAGCGTTCGGTTTTCTGCAAAATGGTCCCCAGAATATCGGCGGCCGCTTCGCCCACACCGATATTTTTGGAGGGGGTCTTATTTTTGAAATTGACGACACCCACCCTCAGCTTGGGACCGGTGTATTCGCCGGAAGGCGCCAGCTGATCAGATACGCCCGTCAGGGAGGAATCGTCCTTAACCGCCCCCGATGTCTTGGGGGAGCAACCGCTGAAAAAGAAAACCGCCGCCGCCAGCAACAGAAAAAGCGCTGCTAAAGATCTGCCCACTGCTCTCATAATGTTCCTCCTTGAATTACTGCTGTTGCGTCACTATTTCCATGAAATTCTTGCTCTCCACATAATCTGCAGGTACCTCGAAAAGAGATGGGTCGGGTGTCTTCAAGACGATATTCTTCAGCAGGGTTGAAAATTTCACCGTCTCGTTTTCCATTTCGCTTTTGATGATCATGTCGCCCAAATCGGTGGCCCGCCAGACAAACCCCTCCTGCGGGGAAGCCTCGCCCTCGAAGATCACACGCACCTGATATTTGATCGTCGGGTGACCGTCGACGACCTCCCTGGCGACTTCCGTTCTGCTGACATCGGGTTTTGACTCGTAGGCACGCTCCGCATCCGGGTCAACCATGTATTTCTTCACCTTGGGGAAAAGCATGTAGGCCTTTTTCTCCCCGCCGTAGTGGATGCTGATCATTTTGCTGAAGGCAGGCGGCATCGATTCCCCCTGGGTCATGGACGCATAGTCGATTTCCGTCCGGAACTTGCTGCCGGCCTTGGCAACCGGCATCTCGAAGTTTATCTGCCGGTTGTTCTGCTTGTCGACCGTGGTGGAAACCAGGATCGCCGAAAAGTCGCGGTCGCCGAAATCGACATACCCGAACACCGGTACGGCCGGCATGGGCACTTCGGGCATTTGCACAGCCCCGCCGGCCGGGGCTGCGGCTACAAGCGTGTCGCCGGGTCCCACGGGCAGTGTTTCGAAAACCAGCCGGATCATCTCGTCGGTTTCACGCCTGAGGTGCGTGCCGGTGGCTTTGGAAATCAGCTTGGTGCCCAGCCCGAGGGCCATGCCGGTGAGGATGCTTTCATTGTCGGAATTGCGGTCGATGATCACCCAGGGAACCTCTTCATCCTTGTCGCTGATGCCCGCCGCTAGAACGGCCACATCGCCGGCCGTACCGCCATGGGTGTCCTGGCTTTTTACGCCGATGCCGTTATGCCAGAAAACGCTGTCGTCCAGCGCGTTCACGAGCCTGAAGCGTCCCCTGACGTTCCTCGAGTTGTATACGCCGGTGGTGGTTTCGCTAAAGTCCATCAACTCACCGAAAAAAAGGCCTTCCACACCCAGTTTTTCTGCCAGCAGTTTACTTTCCGCCATTTCAAGCTGCCCCCCCATGGTGATACCCAGCTGGTCCACCAGGATCTGGTTGGTCTCGGCAAGCGGCTGGACATTGTACATGCGTCTTTCGAGTGCGGACACCAGGCGTTCCCGTACCATCTCCGGCGCATCGACGTCGTTGGTGTCATTGACCAGCGGCAGTACGGCAATACGCTTCAGAGGATTACCCGGGTCTCCCGACGGTTTGGGCATGGGCATGGCGCACCCCACCATCAGCGCAAGCATTATCGATCCGGCCAACAGCTTCCACAACTTCATTTCTCGCCCTCCATCCGCTCACGCCTGAGAAATATATATCCCAGGGATGAGCGCTTCTAAGTGAAAACTTCCCGCGGCAAACCGCCGGGTATCATCCGATCCGGCAGCGCCATCCACATCGAAATCGCTATCGAAACGACCCGATCCCGATTTGAACATTCACATTTTTATCGCCACCGTCATCGGCACCGCCAAATTTCTCCGGCCCGGCCCAACGAAGCAGGATTTCAATGCTTGCGTAAACAGACAAGCCTCCCCGGCGGATCACTCAAACGCCAACTGAATACGGTTCTGGGAAACCCCGGTCACGTTGATCCTGAAGTCGCCGTAGTCGATAGTGACCATTTCATCGGCGAGCGTCTGGGTTCGTCTGGAAGCCTTCAGGTCCATGACGGCCAGGCCCTGTTCGAAGCTGCGCTGGTACATACCGGACACCCCCCGGATCTGTGCCTGCACTTTTTCCTTGAACACCACCAGCTGGCTGTAGTCGGTGACACCAGAAATTTCCAAACGTATCAGGGAACCGCCGCTCACCTCCTGATTCCAGCGCGCGGTTATCTGCGTGATCAGGTTGTCCGCGATGGATTCGGCCGCCGTCTTCAATGCCTTCGAACCGGCGGTCACCTCACTGGGGTGCACCGCCGCGGCATGTTCCGTCGCCGAAGCGATCACCCGGGCGTTGTCCGTATTCACCGCCCGCAGGGATATGTCCGCCATGGCCGATTTCATGGAACTGTTCATCACCGACCCGGCCAACTTCGCCAACGCCTTACCGTATATAACCACTTCCGCATCGTACAGTCTGCCGATGGTCACCACATCCTCTGTGGAAAGGGATTCCGTCCTGTAGGGCTTACTGATTTGAATATCTCCCGATGCCGTGGCCGGATCGATGACCACAAAGCCCTTCCCGCTCAACTGTTCCATGAGGGTGTTTTCGGTAACGGTCAGATCGGCATTTTCGGTTTTGAGCCCCCACCAGAAGCTGTAATAGTGCCTCCCGATATTTTGCTCGGCCACCATGAGCATGACCCGGGGCAAGTTTTTTCTTTCCATCAGCAACCCCATCGCCATGAGGTCATCCTGTAAATGCCCTTTTTTAACCGTTGCCTGAACGGTCACCCGGAACAGGGAGTCCTCCGTCTTTTCATCGACGATGGTATATCCCTGAACGTAGCCCTGTGTTTTTGAATAGATCCGGTCCCTCAGCACTTCGTAATTCTTGACCAGCGTCTCGGAGGCGACCATGGTTCCCACCGCTTGTTCCACGGCGATGCGCAGGGCATCCTGGATAGCATCGTCCCGGGCCCGCGCCTTGTTGCCGGATTCGATGACGCCCACCCCTTCCGCAGTCGTACTGACAGTGGCGGCGTCTTCTGCTGAAACGATTGAAACGGTTGAAACGGTAAAACAAACGAGGAAAAGAAAAGTGAGATAAACACGATGAAGGTTCATAGCGGTCCGTCGCTCCTGAAATCTTGTGTTTAAACAGTCGGGTACGATGTCACAAATACCTGACAGTGTCAAGGCAGACGCGTTTCCGGCGCACCCCCCCCTTCGACCGGCACCCGCAGGTCAACCGTTCGCAAAAAGCGAGCGAGATGAGCTCATAGCTGACAGCATGCCATGAGCTATGACCTGTCAGCTATGAGCCCACCTTAAGTTTCACCCGCCCATGTTTAGGCCAGTGTGCAATCCTGAAAGGAAAGGTTCCGGCCGAACATCTTTTTCCCGGCGGATGCGGTGCCCCCGGTTATTTCTGTCAGGTAATAGGTTCTGGTCGCCTGCGCACCGCCGGCCCCCTCTTCCTGCACCCGGGAGCGCAACAACTTTTCGGCATACGCGCTCACACCGGCCGAGCTGTCCACCACCAGGGTCCGCTTGCCGATTTTCCGCTGTATGAGGTCCCTTGCAGCACTGTAGTAGCTGCAGCCCATGACCAGCGCATCGACCCGCCTCGTTTTGAGGGGGTGCAGGTATTTCTTCACGATCATGCGGGTCTCGGGCCTGCCCTCCCACCCGTTTTCGATCAGGGGAACCAGCAAAGGCGTTGCCCTGGCATATACCCTGGCTTCGGGATGGCGCTGTTTTATCAGCTCGTCGAACACACCGTCCCTGACAGCGGCTTCGGTGCCGATGATACCGATACGGCGGCAGCGGGGAAATTGTCCCAACCGTTCCACCGACGAAGTGACCGCGTCGACCACCGGCACGCTCGAGGTACCGCCCGAGCGTCGCAACCACGCGGCGGATCCCGCCACACATGCCAGTACGATCAGCGTCGCCCCTCGGTCGGCTAAAAACCGGATTCCCTGATCCACGCAGGCCGCAATCCTGGCCGCACGTCTTCCCCCGTAGGGGAAACGGCCCGTATCCCCCAGGTAGATCATATCCGTCCCGGGCAGTGCGTCCCCCAGAGCCCGCGCCACCCTCAGCCCGCCAAGACCGGAATCGAAAATGCCGATGACGGTGGCCATTCAACTATCCCCTAAATTGTTAGCAATATTATGTCATATACCATTCGACGTGCCCGGGTGGTTTTCATTCATTTTCCAGCATGGCTTCCACACACTTCTTCACGACATCGGCCGGAACGCCCTTGCGGATACCGGGGCACATGGAGGCCATCTTCTCCCAATTGGACGGGTCGCACAGAAGGCTGCGGATGAAGGGCCACTCCCGGCACATCCTGGGTTTTACCGGATGGATACCACACATCCTGTCGCGCCAGAAAATGCAGAAACCGTTTTCCTGCTGGGACAACACCGCTTTCCCGCCCGAGTCATCACAATATTTTTTTTCGAAACCGCGGATGTCTTCGCCGATATATGCCGCTATGGCCCGCATCTCCTCGCGACTGACGTATGTGCCCCCATATCCCCGGCAGCACTCTCCGCACTGCACACAGGTAAAGATGCTCTCGCCGCGGTAAACGCACGACGCTTCTTTTTCAAACGGCATGGCGGCTTTCCATGGCTTTTCTCAGGGTGACCTGATCCACATATTTCAGGTCTCCCCCTATGGGTACGCCGGAAGCTATTCTGGTCACCTCGACCGGGTGGCCTTTCAGAATATCGGCAATATAGCCGGCCGTCGACTCGCCTTCCAGGTTGGTTCCCGTAGCGATGACAACCTCCTTTACCTCGCCGCTCTTTACCCTCTCTATCAGCTCCTTCAGGTTGATATCGTCGGGTCCGATACCGTTCATGGGAGAAAGCGCGCCGTTGAGAATGTGGTACATCCCCTTGAATGAACCCGACCTTTCAATGGAAGCCATGTCTGCCGGCTGCTCCACCACACACAGCAGGGACGCATCCCTTGCCGGGTCCCCGCATATCCTGCACAACGCGCCGTCGCTCATTCCCATGCATCTGGGACAGATCCGTATCTTGTCCTTGAGGTCGGCGATGGCGCCGGCCAGGCTGTCGACGTCGGAGCGTTTCATCTTGAGCATGTGAGCCGCCAGGCGCTCGGCGGTCTTTTCCCCGATTCCCGGCAGCCTTGCCAGGTTTTTAATCAAATTCAGAACCGATTCTGGATAGTGGTACATCGCTTACATGAGCCCCGGTATGTTCATGCCCCCCGTCAGCTTGCTCATCTCCCCCGACACCATTTCCTGGGACCGGTTCAGCGCATCGTTCACGGCCGCCAGAACCAGATCCTGGAGCATTTCCACATCATCGGGATCGACCACTTCTTTTTCTATGGTGATGGAAACCACCTGCTGCTTACCGTTGGCGACGACCCTGATCATGCCGCCGCCGGCGGATGCCTCCACCGTTCTCCCGGCAAGCTCCTCCTGCATCTTCATCATCTTGGTCTGGAGCTGCTGGGCTTGCTTCATCATTTTTCCCATACCCTTCATCGAATCTCCTCCTCGTATAGCGCTTACGCATATAACTGCTGAATTCCAATATTGAAACACTAATTGACGAAAAAAACACCCCGACGGATCGGTTATTTTAAGAATTGTGTTCGTTGCGTTCGTCGCATGAGACGCTAACCCAATAAACCCTGATCCCTCACGCAACGCGGGGACCGGGCGTCAGGCGTCGACCTTGACATCCACCAGCTTCCCGTTGAAGATTTCGATGGCATCCGCAACCAGGGGATGGTCCAGCACCTCCCGCTTCAAACGGTCGGCCTCGTCCTTTTTACGCTTTTTTTTTTGTTCGTCCCTGTGCCGGCCCATTCGGACGGACAGGGCCACCCGCCTGCCAAGGCAGGCCCCGCACGCCGCCTCCAGGTCTTTCAGGCTGTCCTTGCGATTGATTCGGTTGAAATTGAAACGGCTGCCATTGACCTCGATTTCGAGCCTGACGGCATCAGGATCCTCGCGGCAATCCACCAGCCTTGAATTTGTCAGGTTGGCGGCCATCGACGGGTGCCTCTCGCCGATGGCATCCAGCATCTTTTCCCATGCGCGCTCCCGTCCGGCTTCGGTGGTCATCGACACCGCGGCAGGGGTGTCGCCCGGCGGCTTTTTATCGGTATCCGCCCCGCTTTCCGACCGGTTTTCCACCGGGGTTTCCGGCGTCTGCGCTGCCGCCTGCCGGACCGGAGCGCCGGGGGCGCGCCCTGCCGGCGGGAGCTGTCCCGTTACCGGCCCGACCGTCTTACGCAGTTCGTCCAGTTTTTCGATCAAATCGCCGATGGGCAACAGCGGCGTCACCTCGTGGAGTCGGATCATCTCGATCTCAAAGGCCATCTTGGGATTGGTCGACCAGCGAATCTCCTTCTCCGCCTTGAAAAGCATTTCCAGTATCTGGTTGATATGCAGAGACGAAACCTTTTGAACGCGGGCCTGCATCGACCGAATTTCCTTTTCGGGAAGGTCCAGAACCCTGTTCGGCGCCGCCACGAGCTTGATAACGGCAAGATCCCTGAAATACCGGATCAGAGCCGCGTGGAATTCGGGAATGCTGTGGCCGAAAGCGTACACCCCGGCGACGATTTCCAGCACCGATGTGAGATCCCGATTCAGGATGGCCTCCGCGATGTCGGTTATGCTTTGGCGATCGACGACGCCCAGGATGTCGTTGACGGCCTCCAGGGAAACCGGCCCGGAAACACCCGATATCACCTGGTCCAACAGGCTCAATGCATCGCGCATGCTGCCGCCGGCCTGTTCGGCGATGCGGTCCAGCGCTTTCGGCGCCGTGTCGATGCCTTCACTTCGGCAGATGGCGGCCATGTGCCCGGCAATGGCATCGCCGTCCATGCGTTTCAGGTCATGCCGCTGGCACCGGGACAGAATCGTCACCGGGATTTTCTGCGGTTCGGTTGTCGCCATCAGGAACATGATGTGCGGCGGCGGCTCTTCAAGGGTTTTCAAAAGGGCGTTGAAGGCCGGCGTGCTGAGCATGTGCACTTCATCGATGATGTAGATTTTGAACCGGCTGTGGGCGGGCATATATTTTATGTTCCCGCGCAGCTCGCGTATCTGGTCGACGCCGTTGTTGGAGGCCCCATCGATCTCGTAGACATCCGCTCCGCTTCCGCCGGTAATCTCCCTGCAGGAACGGCACGCGTTGCAAGGGGTCTGCGTGGGGCCTTTTTCACAGTTCATGGCCTTTGCCAGGATGCGCGCAATGGTCGTCTTCCCCGTTCCCCTGGGGCCGGTGAACAGGATGGCATGCGCCACACGCTCCGATGCAATGGCGTTGGCAATGGTCCGCGTCACGTGATCCTGCTGGACCACATCGTCGAAGGTTTGCGGGCGGTATTTACGAGCGAGAACCAGATAAGACATGGTATTGTAACGGGTTTTTCAAACGTTGTTAAAACAGCGTTAAGCCTCCAGCCCCTGGGCTGTAATAAAAAAAAACGCTTTCATCTGCCTGCACATGAGCGCTGTGTATTTCGGAACAGGCGTATGACAACCGCTATTACTATAGTAGATCGCACCCCATAAGTCCACACGAATCGTTGGGGGCGTCAGTGGTTCTCCACTGCGGGAAGGGTGAAAAGTGGCGGAGAGAGAGGGATTCGAACCCTCGGTACCGCTTTTGGCAGCACACACGATTTCCAGTCGTGCTCCTTCAGCCAGCTCGGACATCTCTCCGTTTTACTGCGGGCGATCGGCCGCTTCAGCCAATCCTCTTCGGCTCGGGACATGCCGGCTCGACGTTGCAACCTCGAGGCCTGTCGACATATCCGTTTTCCCGAAAAGCGCACGCCACCCTCGCACACCTCATTGAAATTGTCAAGGTGGGATGGCGTCGTTGGAAAAACGGCCGGAGCCGAAAAAGCGTGGCGGAAGAGCAGGGATTCGAACCCTGGAAACGCGTGAACGTTTACTGCTTTTCGAGAGCAGCGCCTTCAACCACTCGGCCACTCTTCCCTATTTTCCCGGGGGGCCCGGAACACCGCGACCCCACAGCTGGGGGTCGGAGGCACACGCCGCATCCGCTCCCTGATCTTGTTCGGGCACCACTATAATGATTATGCCCTGCTTGTCAAGCAAGGGGCTATTTTTCTTCATGAAAACAGTGAAGCCGCCCGTTGTCGTCCGCCGTCCTCACGCTGGCGGGTTGAACATGCGGCTCAATTCTTCGGTGTAGCCGCCCCCATCCCGGAATATGATCAGCGGCTTGCCGATCGTCATCCCCGGGCTGCCCGCTTTTACACCCTCCACCAGAACCAGGCGGGCGTCGCCGGCGGCGCGGGAATGAATCGTACGCACGGTTTTGGGCTCGATGTTGCTGCGACGCATCTGCGAAAACAGGTCGACCAGGCGTTCCCCGCCGTAAATGCACAAAAATTTACCGGCGGTCCTGAGCATGCGTGCAGCCGTCGACAGAACGCCGGCCAGATCCACCTTGAGTTCGTGCCGCGCAACCGCCCGCTGGCTGTCGGGATTGATCCTTCCCGATGAAACCCGGTAGTAAGGCGGGTTGCTGACGACGATGTCGACAGGGCCTGAGAGGGTGGCCGGTTGCAGGTGCTGCATATCCATGCCGATGATTTCGATGCGTTCTGCCAAGCCGTTGGTCCCTGCATTGCTCCGGGCCATTTCCGCCAGGTCTGACTGGATTTCCACGCCGAACAGTCTCACATCCGGGTGCCTGTAAGCGACTATCAGGGGAATGATGCCGCAACCGGTCCCCAGATCGAGTATCCGGTCCCCGGGTCTGGGCCGGACCTGATTTGCCAGTATGACCGCATCGATGGAATAGCGGTACCCCGACCGGGCCTGCCGAACCGTTATTTTTCCATTGAAAAAGGTGTCGGTGGTAACTAATTTTTCAGGTTCCATTTTTGAATATTCACCAAAACGGACCACTTAGAATCGCTTTCGTATGGTTGCCGCAAGCAGCTGAAGATGAAAAATTAGATGGGCCCGATTTTGAACTTTATCGTCGTCACCAGATCTTCACCCAAGCCGGCGTTGACCTGCTCGACAATCTCCGCCTTCAGAAACCACAACTGCTGCAGCCATGCCGAATCCGCCACGTTCACGATCAACAGAGACCCCTTGAAGACCGCCGGGCGTGCATGCTGCGCTATCCGCTCTCCCACCGCCGAGGGCCACACCTCCCAGACCCGAATCATTTTGGCATCGCCGTGGTTGCGCTGGGTCTGCAAAATGTCCCTTATGACCTGGCCCACCTTGACAAACTGACCCTCTTTAGTCCGCGGTTTCGTCACCGGCATCTCCTCTTTCAAGTGAACGTTTCAGCTTGCGTGCCCTCCTTGTCAAAGGACGAAATCGTCGACCGCATCGGCAGAAACCAATGCCTGCCCCGCAACAGAAGATTGCCGCCGCTTTGTCTGCAACGACGATTTCGCATCCCACCATACAAAATTAACCACGCCCTTTAAAGGTTTTAATGCCGGCTTCACCCTTTTTACTTGACTTGGAAGTGAGAGGAACTTAGACTAGCTGATGATTTGCGTGAGTAACCACGCGATAATAAAATTGTTTAACGCGTCGACCGTACACGCGTTCGTAACCGGTTTTCGCCGTGGGCGGCGAACATCCTCAGAATCCGCAAAGGCAAATGCAAACATTAATACAGGATTGAAATCATGAGTTGGGATTGGGAAAAACTGAAAGAACAGCAACAGGCCAAACGCGGCACCCCGCCTCAGATAGACGAAATCATCAGTCAGCTGAAGAAATTCAAGCTTCCCGGCGGGTTCTTAATGGTGGTCATCATTCTGGCATTGCTGCTGGGATCATCGGTGGTCTATACGGTAAAGCAGGATGAGGTCGGCGTCATTCAACGCTTCGGCAAATATGCACGCACCGTAGGCCCCGGTTTGAACTTCAAGCTCCCGGCCGGCATCGAGAAAGTCACCAAAGTCAATGTCATGCATGTTCAGACGGAGGAGTTCGGCTTCCGCAACCCGCGTTCCACGGATCGTTCCCGTTTCAGTTCCGATACGGAGAACCTTCAGGTTTCCCTGATGCTCACCGGCGATCTCAATGTAGCGCTGGTTCCCTGGATCGTGCAGTTCAAAATCAAGAACCCCTACGACTATCTTTTCATGGTCAAGGAGCCGCGCAAGCTCCTCATCGACATGTCCGAAACCACGATGCGCCTCGTGGTCGGCGACCGCAGCATCAACGAAATCATCAGCAAACGTGACGAAATTGCCGTGGAAGCCAGAAACGCCCTGCAAAAAGAGCTGGACGATGCCAGTTCGGGCATCCAGATCGTCACCATCGAAATGAAAAAGACCAATGTTCCGGGACCGGTGCAGCCCTCTTTCAATGAAGTCAACCAGGCCACCCAGGAAAAGGAGCAAACGATTTACCAGGCCAAGGAAGACTACAACAAGGCCATACCGGCGGCAAGGGGCGAGGCCGACCGTACCATCAAAGCAGCCGAGGGGTATGCGTTGGACCGGGTCAACCGCGCCGAAGGTGATACGGCCCGCTTCGTCTCCGTTTACAACGAATACGTCAAAGCCAAAGACGTCACCAAGCGCAGACTCTACCTGGAAACTCTCAAAGACCTTTTTCCCAAGCTCGGCAAGAAATATATCATTGACGCGGATCAGAAGAACGTGCTTCCCCTTCTCAACCTCGGCAAACAGGGTGGTGAGACCAAATGAAATCCAAAGGTTTTTTAGTCATTATCGCGATCGTCATTTTAGTGGTTGTTTACAACGCGGCCTACACGGTCGACGAAACCGAACAGGTGGTTATCACCCAGTTCGGAAAGATCATCGGCAAGCCCAAGATTACGCCGGGGTTGAAATTCAAGCTCCCGGTGTTGCAGAAAGCCAATTTCTTCCCGAAAAATCTGCTCGAGTGGGACGGCGATCCGGGGCAGATACCCACGCTTGACAAGACCTTCATCTGGGTGGACACCTTTGCCCGCTGGAAAATTGTCAAACCCATCATTTTCTTCCAAACGGTCAACAACACCTTCAATGCCATCGGGAAGCTCAACGACATTATCGACCCCGCCGTGCGCAATGCCATCACGTCCCACCGGCTGATATCGGCCGTCAGGAACTCCAATCGGAAAATGGATATCACCGAAATCGATATGGAAGACGACACCAGGACACAACGTGCCACCTTCGCCATCAAGATCGGCCGCTCGCAAATCATCAAAAGCATTCTCGAACAGGCCAGGCCCAAACTGGAAGCTTTCGGCATCGAACTGATGGATGTCAAGATCAAGCGCATCAACTATGTGGAAGAGGTCAGGAAATCGGTTTACGGCAGGATGATCGCGGAACGGAAACAGATCGCGGAGAAATTTCGTTCCGAGGGAAAGGGTGAAGCCAGGAAGATCCTGGGCGAAAAGGAGCGGGACCTGAAGCGGATTACCTCCGAGGCCTATCGAACCGCCCAGGAGATCAAGGGGAAGGCCGATGCCAAGGCCACCGCCATCTTCGCCAAGGCGTTCAGCGTCGACCCCGACTTTTACTCCTTTACCAAAACCCTGGAAATCTACAGCCAGGCCATGGGCAAGGACAGCGAACTCGTTCTGAGCACCGACTCCGAGTTCTTCAAATACCTCAAAGGCTACACGAAAGCGGCAGAATAACCCCCAGTGTTTCAAAAGGAGCGGGCCTGTGCACGGTGCACAGGCCCGTCTGCTTCTACCTCAATGAGGTTTATTTGCCTTTTCGTCTCTGATGCCGCGTACGGGCCAACAGTTTCCTGTGTTTATGTTTGCGCATTTTCTTTCTGCGTTTTTTAATGACACTTCCCAGAAGATCACCCCCAATCAAAATTATTGCGAATCCGTATCGATCCCGAAATTCATTCTTAAAATTCGAAGCGCTCAACTTAGGGTATTTATACACCAACCCTAAATTGAGGACAGTGTAAATTGATTTTATAGCACCTCGATCCATGCGTTGTCCACCTTTTTTTCGGCCGGCCGGAGAAAACGGTTCGCAAGGCACAAGCAATATCCAGAACCCGGCGCGCTCCGCGCCTTGAGCCTTACATCCTCCCAACACGGACAAACCGGAAGAGACAAAGATCATTTGTCACGAATACACGAAAGTCCATAAACACGAAAAATACCATGAAAATATTCTTACCTTGATCACCCGTAAAGTTTGAAGCGCTCAACTTAGTAGCTTGAATGGTTAGCCGGGGTGTGATATCAGATCACATCGGAATTATGCAGGCGGTTACGGTTTTGACGCCGACACCGGCGGTTGCTCGGGCAACCGCAATTTCCCCGGACAGATGCCATGGGCAACACCCGAACATTCAACGCCGATGAAATAAAAATCATCAATTCATCCGTGGCCATGGCCGAAGAACTGGTGAGCAACTTTTATAAGATGTCAGCCAGCGAATGGCTGCACCCCAAGTACGACGTCAAAACCCATAGCGACCTTGCCCGAAATGAAATTGTCGACGGCCCCTTTGCCCAGATCATCCGCTACGAGGGCAAGCTGAAAGACACCTCGCTGGGCTCCACCACCTACGATTTTTACAAAATCTGCCTGCAGGACCACGCTATCATAGCCGCTCTCGGAGTGCAGAAGGAGCTGAAACTTTTCCCTTTCATCCTCTACGTCATCACCCATGAACTCATCCACATCGTCCGATTCAGCAGGTTTCTGCAGAATTTCGACGCCTCGGAAGAGGAAAAGGTCGAGGAGGAAAAACGTGTCCACAAGACCACCCGCGACATCCTCAGCCCCCTCAGGCTGGAAGGCATATCCTATGTCCTCCGGTTCTACCGGAGCTGGCACAGCCCCATAGACGGACTGAAAACCTGATTGCGGCATCTGTGGCCGGTCAAAATTCTCCGCCCCCTTGACTTGACATCGTGAAAACACTCACTATATTAGTTCATCTTTTTCGAGACCCGAACCAAGCGTAAGACCTTTGCGTAAGGAGATGTTTTCAACATGCCCATCTATGAATACGAATGTGCCCAATGCGGAAAGATCGAAGAGGCCCTTCAGAAGATTTCCGACAAACCCCTTAAGAAATGCCGCCACTGCAACGGAAAGCTGCACAAGCTGGTTTCACAAAGCAGCTTCCAGTTGAAAGGAACCGGCTGGTATGTGACCGATTATGCCGACCGCTCCAAGAAAGCCCCATCCAGCACGGACAAAAAAGTCAGCGAACCTTCCTCATCTTCTGAAAAAAAGGCATCATCGTCAGGAACGGACACCGCCGGGAAAGCAGCCCCGAAAGCCGTCGATTAATCAATATTTTCCGGAGGACTTCACAACTAAATCGTATGGATCGACGAGCCCATTTTTTTTTGATTTGCGGCCCTTTACAAACGAAAATGTGTGATTATTTTTCTTAAAAAATTGAGAATCATCCTAATTTATCGAACAGTTATGAGAAGTTAGCGCAAATCGTCAACGATCAGAAAAAAAAAGAAAAGGAGAGTTGGAAAAATGAAACTGAGACCACTGCAGGATCGTATTTTGGTACAACGCGTAGAAGAGGAAACCACAACCAAGGGCGGTATCATTATACCCGACACAGCCAAGGAAAAACCCGCCGAGGGCAAGGTCGCCGCCGTGGGTAACGGCAAAGTCGGCGATGACGGCAAACGGGTTCCCCTGGAAGTCAAGAAGGGCGACCGGGTCCTGTTCGGCAAATATGCAGGAACCGAAGTAAAGGTCGATGGAGATGAATACCTCATTATGCGTGAAGACGATGTTCTTGGCATAATCGAATAAGTTAACTGCTATACAGTGATGGAGGAATTTAAAGATGGCTGGAAAAATAGTTAAATATGACATGAAAGCCCGCGAAGCGATGCTGAACGGCGTAAGAACATTGGCTGACGCAGTTGTTGTAACCCTGGGCCCCAAAGGCAGAAATGTCGTCATCGACAAGTCCTGGGGATCCCCCACCGTTACCAAAGACGGTGTGACCGTTGCCAAAGAGATCGAACTGGAAGACAAATTCGAAAACATGGGTGCCCAGATGGTTAAGGAAGTCGCCAGCAAAACCAGCGATATGGCCGGCGACGGTACCACCACCGCCACCGTTCTGGCACGCGCCATTTATGAAGAGGGGCAGAAACTCGTAGCCGCAGGTAACAACCCCATGGCCATTAAAAGAGGCATCGACAAAGCTGTGGAAGTGGCGGTCAAAGAGCTCCACAAAATGAGCAAGCCCACCAAGGACCAGCGTGAAATCGCCCAGGTCGGCACCATTTCCGCCAACAACGACGAGACCATCGGCAACATCATTGCCGAAGCCATGAACAAGGTCGGCAAAGAAGGCGTCATCACGGTGGAAGAGGCCAAAAGCATGGAGACCACCCTTGAGGTCGTCGAAGGTATGCAGTTCGACCGCGGCTACCTTTCCCCCTATTTTGTAACCGACCCCGAAAAGATGGTCGCCTCCCTCGAAGATCCTTTCATCCTCATCAACGAAAAGAAGATCAGCAACATGAAAGACCTTCTCCCGGTTCTCGAGCAGGTCGCCAAAATGGGCAAACCGCTCATGATCATCGCCGAGGATGTCGACGGTGAAGCCCTGGCCACCCTCGTGGTCAACAAACTGAGAGGCACCCTGCAGGTTGCCGCCGTCAAGGCGCCCGGTTTCGGCGACCGCCGAAAAGCCATGCTCGAGGACATCGCCATTCTGACCGGCGGCCAGGTCGTATCCGAAGACCTGGGCATCAAACTCGAGAACCTGACTGTCGCCGACCTTGGTAAAGCCAAACGCATCACCATCGACAAGGACAACACCACCGTCGTCGACGGCGCCGGAAAACGCGACGCTCTGGAAGGCCGCGTCAAACAGATCCGCGCCCAGATCGAAGAAACCACCTCGGATTACGACCGTGAGAAACTCCAGGAGCGCCTTGCCAAGTTGATCGGCGGCGTGGCAGTCATCAACGTCGGCGCAGCCACCGAAACCGAAATGAAAGAAAAGAAGGCCCGCGTGGAAGATGCGCTCAATGCGACCCGTGCGGCGGTAGAGGAAGGCATCGTTCCCGGCGGCGGCGTCGCCCTGGTTCGCACCCTCGAAGCCCTTGAAAAAATCAAGATCAAGGCCGAGCAGAAACTGGGCGTCAAGGTTGTCATGCGCGCGATCGAAGAACCCCTGCGCCAGATTGCCAACAACGCCGGTTATGAGGGCTCCGTGGTGATCGACAAGGTAAAGAGCGCCGAGGGATCTACCGGATACAATGCCGACACCAACACGTACGAGGACCTGATCAAAGCCGGCGTCATCGACCCGACCAAGGTCGTGCGTTTCGCGCTGCAGAACGCGGGCAGCGTTGCCGGTCTGATGCTCACCACCGAGGCCATGATCGCCGAGAAACCCGAAGACAAGCCGGAACCGGCAATGCCGGGCGGCGCACCGGGCATGGGCGGCATGGGCGGCATGGGCGGCATGATGTAATCCCCCCCCATACCGTTACGAAACAAAACCCCCCACGCCCTAAGGTGTGGGGGGTTTTGTTTTGATAACCGGCATAAATGCTTGACAAAACACACCAAAACAGGGTAATAAGCGGGGTGTGACCTCCTAAACCGAGCCTTTCAAATTCTAAGAGGGAGACCTGTAATGAATGGCAACAGAATCATGACGGCAATCACCTGCTTGTCTGCAGCCTGCATGTTGGTGCTGGCTACAGCCCCTGCCCCGCTGGCCCAGGATGCTCAGGAGACCGTGGAACACGAAGCAGGATTCTACTATACCATCCAGAAAGGTGACACGCTCTGGGATCTGTCCGATCATTTTTTCGATTCCCCCTGGCTGTGGCCGGAACTGTGGCAGGAGAATGACCAGATTCCCAACCCGCACAGGATCTATCCCGGGGAACGCGTACGGCTGTATCAGAAAAAGGGCAGTGACACGTTCTCTCTGGCACCACCGGAGCAGAAAAACCAGGTGGAAGAGGCCTCCGCGGAAACCGAGGTTTCCGACGAAACCGCCGGGGAAACGCCGCTTTTCTTCCTCTTTCCCGCCATTGACAAGGTCGGCTTTGTTACCAAAGATGAGATCGTTCCCCTGGCGACCATCTTCGACATCAAAGACAACCAGCGGCTGGTTGACACGGGGGACAGGGTGTTCATGTCCTACGGGGAAGAAGACGCTGACAAACTCCAACTCGGCAGCCAGTACACCATTTACCGGCGGTTGTTGCCCAACAATGACAAAAGGTGGAGCAGGGAATACGGCTTCCAGTATCTCATTGTCGGCAAGGTCGAAATCGTCGAGAGGAAACCGGACTACGTCTCGGGTCAAGTGGTGGCTTCCTACCGGCCGATCAGCAAGGATGACTTCATCCTGCCCTATGTGAGGCGTTCCCCCAAAATACCCATCTCGCAGAGTCCCGAGGGGATGGATGGCGAGGTGATCCTCTCCGAAGAGCACGCGGAGCTCATCGGCGACTATACCGTGGCCTTCATCGACAAAGGCAGCGAGGACAACATCGTGCCCGGCCAGCAGTACAGCATCTACCACCAGCAGACAGGGACGCACGACGGGGAAAAGGTACTCTTTTCACCCATGGATTACGCCAGGTTTATAGTACTTCACACGGAAAAATACGTGTCCACGGTGCTGCTCACCCAGACAAATCAACCGGTGTCGCCCGGGGCCCATTTCAGAACACCGGTTCACTAAGTCTATTCCACAATAGAGGCCGTCCCTGATATTTTCAAGGCGGCATATCAAAAGGATGCCTTTTTTGTGCCCGCCGGATTGATGATGAAGGTTGGCAGATTACTAATAAAACAAGGTGTTGGAGCGATCATCAATCCTGCGGGGCACTGTGACAGCCGTGCAGAATGGCAATAATATGCCGCCTTGAAAATATCAGGGACGGCCATGCACGTCATGTAAAACGTTTTTCTATCAACCACGTTAGATCTGTTCCCACGTAACCCTCAACACCTCCTGGTAGGTGGTCACGCCGTCCAGGAATTTCTTAATGGCACTGTCCCGCAGGGACACCATCCCTTCCTTGACGGCCTGTGCCCTCAACGCTTCCAAATCGGTGCGCTCCCCCGTGATTTTCTTGATGGCTTCGGTATAGGAAAGCACTTCGTGAATGCCGGTCCGGCCCTTATAACCCGTTCCCCGGCACCGCTGGCATCCCTTACCCCGGTAAGCCGTAATCTTCCCCGAACGCCCGACCCGCAAGCCCAAGTCGGCCAGCTCACCGGTATCCATGGTGAAGGCTTCTTTGCAGTGGGAGCATATTTTGCGTACCAGCCGCTGCGCCAGGATGCCCCGCAGCGTAGCCTGGATTAAAAAGGGCTGTATCCCCAGGTCGATCAGACGGGTGATGGAGGTCGGTGCGTCGTTGGTATGCAGCGTGGACAGCACCAGGTGCCCGGTGAGGGCTGCCTGAACGGCATTCTCGGCGGTCTCGAGATCCCGCATCTCTCCGATCATGATCACATCCGGATCCTGGCGCAGAATGTTGCGCAGAATGTTGCCGAACTGAATACCCACGAGGGGGTTGACGGCTATCTGGTTGAAGTCCTGGTGGATCATCTCTATGGGGTCCTCGACCGTGGTGATGTTGATCTCCGGGGTGTGCAGATAACGCAGGGTCGAGTAGAGCGTCGTCGATTTCCCGCTTCCCGTTGGACCGCACACCAGCACGATACCGTTGGCGGCGTTGATAATCGCATTGAAACGGATGAGATCGGTGGAGGAAAAGCCCAACTGCTCCAGGTCCTGAAAAAGAATGTCCGGGTCCATGATGCGCATGACCACTTTCTCTCCGAAGGCCGTGGGCACGATGGACACGCGCACCTCGACCTCGGCCCCCCCCTTGTCGGTTTTGATGCGCCCGTCCTGGGGCCTTCTCTTTTCCGCCATGTCCATGCGCGACAGGTTTTTAATGCGGCTGACGATGGCCGTATGCACATTTTTGGGTATTTTGTAAACGGTGTGGAGAACACCGTCGATGCGCATCCTCACCAGGCTTGCCTCACGTTTGGGCTCGATATGTATGTCGCTCGCTTTCTGATCGAGGGCGTAAGTGAAAAGGTGGTTGACCGCCTTTACGATATGCTGATCGTTGGAAGGAAGTTCGTCATCCGGGGTGATGCGCACGTATTGCTCCAGGTTACCCAGATCGACCAGCGGCGTCGAGAACTGATCCTCGGCCGCAGCAATGGAGCGTTTGAAACCGAAAAACTCATTGATCAGCCTGATGATTTCATTTTTAGCACTTACGACGGCCCGGACCTCCAGATTGCTGGCCCTGGCGATGTCTTCCAGAATTTCCGAGTTGAACGGATTGGTCGTGGCCACCGTCAGGCGCCCGTCGTTGATGGTCAGAGGCAGGACCAGGTGGCGCCTGGCAAACGATTGCGGAATAACCGATGTGACGACATTGAGATCCAGCTTGAGGGGGTCGATCTTCTTGTAAGGCACCTTCCATTCTCTGGCAAGCACCTGGTAGATGTACTCTTCATCGAGGGGCAGGAAGGCGTTGTCCCTTCTTTTGATATGCAGCGAATCGATGACATCGATAATGCCGATCGTTCCCGTGTCGCGCGCCGCCGCCGGACCGGCCGGCTTTTTTCCGGCGGACTGTTGATCCAGCGTTTTTTTCAACGCCGCGGACTTTTTCAGAATTTCGCGCGCCTTGTCCTTGGCGAGCACCCCCCTGCGCACCAGTATGCTGCAGACACGCTCGTCGGTAAACGTATTTTTCAGGTCGTTTTCCATTTCAACCGGCAGGCTTGGCAGCGGCTCTGTCCATGGATATATCGGCCCACTGCAGGGCCTGCCTGACGAGTCCGTGGAAAGCGCGGTCCTCTTTTAGGAGGATAAAAGCCTTTTCCCGTGCCTTGATCGCTTTCAGCAAAGCAATGTCCTGTTTTCCCCCCACACGGCCCAGGCCGCGGATGAGGATTTTCAGATGCTGCAGCAGCAGCGGCAGGCACTGAAGACTTTCCGATAAGTGAAATATCCGGCTGTCGGGATCGCCGAACGATTCGACGGCGGATTGAATGATGCGGTGGGCAATATCACCGCCCACAAGCGATAGGAAAATGATGACCTCGCGGTCCAGCGAAAGCAGGAACTCAACCGTCAGGCCATCGGGTTCGGCGGTGGCGGCATCGACGGCGGCCGCAATGCCGGCTCCGATGGTCCCTACTTTCCGTGTAAATATCCCTCCCAGGCTTTCGAGGCGCCATTGGGCGTACTGGGTAACGTCCGTGTCCAATCCGTTGATGACCAGGAGCACCTCCTCGGGCGTTGTTTCGATATCCGTATGCAGTTCCTTGTTGTACTTCCGGACAAGCAGGTTGGACAACATCAGGGCGTCCCTGTCGGATCCCGTAACATGGTCAGGATCGCCGACAAAATCGTTCAAAAGGACCTTCAGGGCCTTTTTAGGCTGTTTCAGATGGACGATCAGAAGCTGCATCGAGTTCAAAAAAGCCACCCTGTCGCTCAAAGCCAGGCCTTTCTTGAAATAGTGCCAGCATATTTCGAATATTTTCCTGTCGTAACGCGACAGCTCGGGAACCCGCTTTTCGAATGCATCGCGCAAAAAGCGGCCGTCGGTGCCGAAGCAGCCCGAAAACAGCACCGCGATCTGTTCCGCATCTTTTTCCTCGATGTCGAAATAAGCGGCGAACCGCTGATAGTCCTCTGGAAGAAATGCGCTTTTGGCGGAGGCAGCGTCACTCATTTTCCGTATGACCGTCTCTATGCCTGTCTTCCCGGCATCCGTTCGATCATTTGTTTGGTGATCAGTAGTCGACATGTACGTCATCCAGCGATCTGCATTGACATGGTTGCCTCGGCGCTGCAACGATGGGGTTTATCTCGGTCGGTATACCGGTTTGTCACCCGAAAGCAAACCCGGAAGCTTGTCGATCGCGTACGGCACTCCCGAATTTTTTTATCTATAGATGATTATCCCCGGCATGTCAAATGTAAGGCGAAAGGCGTATGGCGCAAGGCGCAGGGAAAATCCAACCTACGATGCATCCAGCCTTTAGCGCCCTGCTCCTTGTACTTATACCGCTTTTTCCTCCGCAACCCGTCGTCATTTAATCAGTATTGCCAGGCGGCCATTCCTGTTGGATGATAAGCGTGTCGGATCAATTGGAAGAAGGAGGGGTACCGCCATGGCCGCGCACCGGGGATTCACCCTGATTGAGTTGATGGTCACCTTGGCCGTTATCGGCATCCTTGCCGCCGTTGCCACGCCGCAGGTCGGCAGGTGGATGCAAAACACAAAACTGAAAACCGGGGTCATCGACCTGTTGGTGGCCATTCAGCATGTCCGAATGCTGGCCGTAAAGGAAGACCGCAACCTCGTTCTGACCTTCGATCCCGACGGCGACGGCCGCCTCGACGGCACTTACACCGCCTTTGTGGACAACGGCGGGGGGCTGCCCGGGCTATGGACCCGCGAAGCCGACGAGCGGATCGCAACGAGCGGCCGGGTACCGCCCGGCGTCTCCCTTATCGAGGCCTCATTTGCCGGCGGTGTTCCCAGAATCCGCTTCAATCAGCTGGGGCTTCCCAACGGGCTGGGGGGGCATGTGTACATGAAAAACAAGGTCGGCCGCTACATGGGCATCCATGTGAACATCAACGGCAGCGCCAGAATCGTCAGGAGCCCGAGCGGGGAAAAAGGGACGTGGGAATAAAATCGTGTCCCACGATTTTATGAAACGCGACTGCGTCGCTGCGAATAGCCTTCAGGGCGCGGAACTCGAGGGGCGAAACGCTCGACGCATGATGCTTTGAATTGCCCTGCGCCTTGCACCTTACGCCTTAGCCAGATAATCGACCGCGTTCTTGAATATCCGGATACCCGGGGGCAAGCCCTCGGGCAGCGGTTCACCGCGGCGTTGAAGCAATTCTTTCCGGCGTGTCCAGTCCGGGTGGTTGGTCCAGTGGTTATATCCCTCGGGGTGGGGCATGAGTCCGAATACACGGCCGGTGGCGTCGCAGATCCCGGCGATATCCCGGAGTGAGCCGTTGGGGTTATACGGGTATTCCCCGTCGGCAACCCTGCCGCCCTCCCCTATGTACTGCAGTACGACCTGGCCGTTATCGAACAAGCGCTTGACCGTCGCTTCGTCCGCCATGAACTTGCCCTCACCATGTCGCACGGGAAGTTCCAACTGGTCCAGGCCACGCGTGAAGATACAGCCGGACTCGGGAAGCGTCCGCAGGCGGACCCATGCATCCCGGAAGTTGCCGCAATCGTTGTAGGTCAGGGCCACCGACTGCCTCCGGGCCTTTCCGTCGTGGGCCGAGGCGGCAAACCCGGGCAGCAGCCCCATGTTGACCAGGGTCTGGAACCCGTTGCAAATGCCGATGACCAGATTGCCCCGCTCCACGAACGCCTGAATCTGGGTGCCGATGTTCGTGCGCATGCGCAGGGCCTGGACGACGCCCGCCCCGTGATCATCCCCCCAACTGAACCCGCCCCCGAACACCAGTATCTCGAAATTGTCCAGGTTGACGGACCCGTCGATCAGGGCATTGATGTGGATACGGTGGGATTTCGCCCCCGCAAGCTCAAAGCCATAGGCCGTCTCGTGATCGCAATTCAGTCCGTACCCGGTGAGCACCACGACATTCACATCACTCATATCAAGTCTCCAAACGGCTTTTTCCATGCATCCTTCAGTTCCGCCACCTTCTTTTCGAGGATCACCTCGCCGTCATTTCCTATAATGCTGAATACCTTGTTCCCGCCGACCTTCCCGACACAGGCACAGGGCTGACCCTTGAAGTGGCGCTCGAACCGCTCCCTTTTCGATGGGTCGACGGTGGCCACAAACCGGCCGCATGACTCCGAAAAAAGAAGGGTGTCATCCCTGAGAGGCTCCTGCACCGGAACCAGTCTCAGGTCCACCTCCATGCCCAGATTTCCGGCCATGGCCACCAGGGCCGTGTGCACCCCCAGGCCGCCGCGGTAGACGCCGTGCACCGAAGCCGTCGCACCGTCCTTCACGGCCTGGACCAGGGCCCGGTAAAGCGGCAGGAACTGGTCCGGAATCACTTCGGGCACATTCAGGCCGGTGTAGCCGAGGTGCTCGTAATATTCACCACCCCCCAGTTCGTTGCGTGTGCTTCCCAGGATGTAGACGAGGTCCCCCGGCAACTTGCTGTCCATGGTCATGCACGTTTCGATATCCTCGACCACGCCGATGGTCGAAAACTGGAGTGTTTCCAGAGCCGAAAGCTTGTGCGTTTCCCCGTACCGGCCGGTGAGATAACCGTCCACATACATGCTGTCCTTCCCGGAAAGCAGCGGGATCTCGTAAGCCAGGCAGATGTCTCGCAGGGCCAGACAGGAGCGCACCAGTTGCGCTGCCTTGTACTTTCCGTCCGGATTGTCGACCGGGTGGTATTGAATGCTCGGCCAGCAGAAATTATCCACGCCGCCGACGTGTTCCATGTCGCCGCCCACGGCAACCAGCCTTCTTACCGCTTCATCGATGGTGCAGGTGGTCATGTGATAGGCATCGATGGCCGAATAGGCGGGTATGAGCGCCTGGGAAAAAGCCAGCCCCCTCTTGGAAGGGAGCACCGGCCTGATGACGGCGGCGTCGCTGTTGACATCCCGCTCCTCGCCCACCAGCGGTTTGATGACACTGGTCCCCTGCACTTCGTGGTCGTATTGCCGGGTTATCCACTCGCGGCCGCAAATGTTCGGACGGGCCAGCATGTCGACCAGCAGCCGGCCGTAGTCTTTGGGGGCCTTCAACACGGGTTCGTAAAGACCCCTCGATTCAGGCGGCTGCCACACGGCATCGAACTCCCACTGCGGAAACCCGGACTTCAGAAAATCGATGTCCACGTAGGCGCAGGTTTCACCGTTGAATGTGATGTGCAGCTTCCCCGAGTCCGTGTAGGTCCCGATGACCGTACTTTCAACGGCATGCTTCCGGGACAGCTCCAGAAACCGGTCTATATGCTTCGGCTCGACGGCGATGGTCATTCTTTCCTGGGATTCCGACACCCAGATTTCCCACTGATCCAGGCCGTCGTACTTCAGGGGCACCTTTTCAAGCTGGATCTCGCAGCCGTTGGAAAAACGCGCCGTTTCGCCCACGGAAGAGGAAAGCCCGCCCCCCCCGTTGTCGGTGATGAAGCGGATGAGTCCCTCGTCCCTTGCCTCCAGCAGGAAGTCGTGCATTTTTTTCTGGGTGTAGGGATCCCCTATCTGCACATGCCCGGCAGGCGTGCTCTCCGAAAACGTTTCCGATGCCGCCGTAACGCCGTGGATGCCGTCCTTACCCACCCTGCCGCCGCTCATGACCACCAGGTCGCCGGCAAAAATATCCTTGGTTTCCGATGGCTCGCCAGCCACCATAGCGGGCATCAACCCGACGGCGGTCACGAAGACCAGGCATTTTCCCATGTATCCGTGGTGAAAAAGGACCTGGCCGTAAGTGGTGGGAATGCCGCTTTTGTTGCCGCCGTCCCTGACCCCCTCGATCACCCCGTCAAGAAGCCTGCGCGGGTGCAGGCGCGGGCTCAGGTCCCCATCGTAGTCCCGGTCCCCTACGCAGAAGCCATAGCTTCCCATGATAAGCCGGGAGCCCTTGCCGGTCCCCATGGGGTCCCGGTATATGCCGACGATGCCCGTGATGGCCCCGCCGTAAGCTTCCATGTTGGACGGTGAGTTGTGGGTTTCTCCGGTGATGACGTAGTAGTGGTCGCGGTCGAAGCGTCCGGCGCCGGCGTTGTCCCACAGAACGGACACCACCCAGTCCTTCTTGGCCTTCAGTTCGAGGGTGGGTTCCTGAATACAGGTCTTGAAAAGGTTGTCGATGGTTTCGGTGCGTCCGGTTTTGAGGCTTTTGTAGCGAAACAGCCCCTGGAAGGTGTTGTGGTTGCAGTGGTCGCTTCTGGCCTGTGAAATGTATTCCAGCTCCACGTCGGTCGGGTTGGACAAGCCCACCGCATTTCTCTGCTCCAGGACGTTCCTCTTCAAAAAGTATTCCCTGATGGTGGGGATGTCGCTGGAATTCAGCGCCAGGTTTCGCCGGTCGCTGATTTTCTGCAGGGCGGCATCGCTTTCCACCGGTATGGTCGACACCGTGGGAGTGTGATCGAGAACGACTTTGGGAATGATGAAACCGATGCCCACGCTGGGGTCCCACAGCGTACGATCGTAGATTTTCCACTGCTGGATCAGGTCGTTGGCCAGAAGCTCGCCGGCAACCTTGCGCACATCTCCTTCGGTCAGCCGCGGCGAGCGTATACAGTACCGTTTGGAGGTGTAGACGGCGCTGCCGGCCCCCATGGTCACGCCCAGGGCGTCTTCTATGGCTTCCACCGCGGTGCTTCCCGGGTTGTCCTTGACGCCCGGCCGGTACCCCACCCAGATGATCCAGTCGAAATCGAGGGGCAGCGGTTCGTAGGAAGAAATTTGGGTAATCGGGTTCGTAAAAACATCTTTTTGAATGGTGTCGCACTGGGCCGGCGAAAGGTCCATGTCGATGGTGTTGATCTGCACCACCCGTACGCTGTCGAGTTCGATGCCGAAGTAGTCTTGCGCTTTTTTCCGAATCCCCTGGCCTTCGGCGTCAAGCAATTCAGGCTTGATGGCGATTTCGAGTCGATGTGGCATGCGTATGACCCCCTAATAACGAATTGTCTCCTTAACGGGGAGACAATTCTTTATGAAACGCGGCTTCGCCGCTGTTCATAACGTTTGGCGAACCTAATCTGAGCGATTGTCGAGGTTGCCGCATATACAAGGAAGATGTTTTTCCGCTGAAAATAAATGAAAATAAGGAACCCCTAAAATTTGAAACGCTCAGTTTAGGGCGAAATAACTTTCTGACGCTATAGCACACCGGTCACTCAGACTCAATTTGAAATTCGCAATAGACAAGCTCATAGCTGACAGGGAACAGCTCATTGCCTGCTGTCGGCGATTCCCTGTCAGCTATGAGCTTTTCCCCCTGGACCCCTGTTTTCACACACCGGTTGCCCGGCAGCGGCCGTCAACTCGAAAATATGCGGGCGATGTCGTTGTAGAAAACGAAAATCATCAATAAAATGAGAATGAAAACCCCGGCCTGCTGGGCTATTTCCCGCATGCGCGTGTTTACGGGGCGCCGCGTGACCGCCTCTATCAGAAAAAACAGGAGGTGCCCGCCGTCCAGTATGGGGATGGGCAGAAAATTGATGATCGCCAGATTGATACTGAGAAGGGCGATGAAGAACACCAGGTTCAAAGCGCCTTCCCGGGCCTGCTGTCCGGCCAGTTCGGCAATCATGATGGGGCCGCCCAGGGTCTTTGTGGAAACGGTGCCCTGGATCAGCTTGACAACACTGACAATGGTGAGACGGGTGATGTTGTAGGTCTGGCGCAGGCTTTCAGCCATCGCCTCCACGGGGTTCAGCCGCTGATTGATGACGTCGCCGGCAGAGGAAATACCGATAATGTAGCGGTTGATATCCTCCCCGAAAATATTCTTCGACACCGACGCCATGGGGGTGACAGTGGTCGTAAACGGTTCCCATTGAGGACGCTGAACGGTCAATACGAGGGGCCGGCCTTCGGAGGCCATTATGATCGCGGCCATTTCCTCCCAGCTCGCCACGGGGGTGCCGTCGATGGATACAATCGTGTCTCCGGCCCGCAAGCCTGCCGCGGCGGCCGGCGAATCGGCCTGTACCCCCCCGATGCCGGGTTTCAGGATGTAGGTCCCGGACACTTGAAAAATGCAGTAAAATATGATCACGGCCAGCAGGAGGTTGAACAGGGGGCCGGCGGCAACGATCATCATCCGTTTAAAGACGTGCTTGTGGGTAAAGGACACGGCGATCTCTTCCGGGTCCACTTCCACGGTCGGGTCTTCACCCACCATCTTCACGTAACCGCCCAAGGGGATGGCCGATAGGCGGTAGTCGGTCCGGCCGATTTTCTTGCCGGCAATGCGCGGACCGAACCCCAGGGAAAATTTTTCCACCCCGACGCCGAAAAGCCTGGCCATCAGGAAGTGTCCCAGCTCGTGAAAAAAGACGAGAATACCCAGGACGAGGACAAAAGCTGTAATATTGGTAGTCATGCTCAACTATAAGAATGAACCCGGGTATAGTCAACACGCGTTAACGCATGATGCTTTGAATACTTGAACATTTGAATTTGATATTTGTTTCGAATTTGGTGAATTAAAATTTAGGATTTTTATATCCGGCCCTACAGGGCCGCGATCACCGCCGCGGCATGCAGGCGCGCGGCCCGGTCGACAGCCATTATCGCTTCCAGAGAAGGGCTGCCGCCCTCACCCAGCCGTGCCATGGTTTCCCGGATGACGCCGGATATCCCGGTAAACGGCAACCCGCCCTCCAGAAACGCCGCCACCGCGATCTCATTGGCGGCATTCATCGCCGCCGGAACGGTGCCGCCCATCCGGCACGCCTCCATGGCCAGCGCCAGGCAGGGAAATGTTTTCAGATCGGGTTCGGCAAACGTGAAGCCGCCGATTGCGCTGAAATCAGGCAGGGGCTGCCCCAGCGGCAGTCGCTCCGGGTGGGACAGGGCCAGGGCGATGGCGCTTTTCATGTCCGGAACACCGAGTTGGGCCATGATGGAACCATCCCTGTACGCCACCATGGAGTGGATGATGCTTTGCGGGTGAACCACGACGTCGATCATGGAGAGGTCGACCCCGAACAGGTGTTTGGCCTCGATCACCTCCAGGCCCTTGTTCATCAGGGTGGCCGAATCGATGGTAATCTTGCTGCCCATCTGCCAGTTGGGGTGTTTCAGGGCATCGGAAGGCTGAATGGTGTCGAAGGTGCGCGGATCCCTTTTGAAGAAGGGACCGCCGGAAGCCGTTATGATCAGGCGTTTCAGGTCCTCCCGCCGGTTTCCCTGCAGGCACTGGAAGATCGCGCTGTGTTCGCTGTCCACCGGCAGAATGTCCACCCCGTGGTCCGCAGCCATCTTCATCACCAGCTCGCCGGCCATGACCAGTGTTTCCTTGTTGGCCAGCGCTATGGTCTTGCCCGCCCGGATGGCCGCCACCGTGGGCTTCAGCCCGGCCGCGCCGACCATGGCGGTCAGCACGGTATGCACTTCCGGCAGGGTCGCCGCGATCCGATAGCCTTCGTCCCCGTAATGAATGCCGACCGCCGTGTCTTCCGGAAGCATGTCCTCAAGCCGCTGTGCGCCCTCCTCGTCGTAAACCACCGCCACCGCCGGTGAAAACTTTTTGATCTGCTCGGCCAGCAGGGCAATGTTGCTCTTGGCGGTCAGGGCTTTCACCTGAAATCGGTCCGGAAATCCAGCGACGACGTCAAGGGCGTTGGTGCCGATGGACCCGGTCGATCCCAGTATGCTGATATTTTTCATCATTTAACAACCACCAGGAAAATGCTCGGCTTAGAAAAGGTGCACCTTGAACAGGTACGCCACGGGGGCCGCAAACATGAGCGCATCGGTACGGTCGAGGATCCCTCCGTGTCCCGGCAGGATGCCCCCAGAGTCCTTAATGTTGGCCCCTCTTTTCAACCCGGATTCGAAAAAGTCGCCGATCTGTCCGGCGACCCCCAGCGACAGGCAAAATACCAGGCTGGTCCACCAGGACAGCTCCGGCAGGAAGATAGCCTTGAACAGAGCCCCGCAAAACAGATTGGCGCCGAGCCCCCCCAGAGAACCTTCGATCGTTTTCTTGGGACTCAACGCCGGATAGATCTTGTGCTTCCCGAAATAGGTGCCCACGTAAAGGGCGCTGATATCCCCGGCAAACACGATCACCAGGACGAAAAAGATCCATACGGCGCCCCCAGGCGCAACGCCGTCGCGAATCAGAACCAGGTAGGAAAACAGCAAGGGGACATACAGCGCCCCCAACAGCAGTTTGCGGGTGGTATCGATTATCTGCGGGTCGTTCCCAAAAAGCAGAACCGACGCGACGCCCGTTATACAGAAGCAGATGACGACGCTGTTGAGGATGCTTTCCGCGGACAGCTGGTGGGCGCCCCCCACGATCAAGGGGACATACAGGTACGCCACTACTTTCATGACCAGGGCGGCTGTACCCCCTCTAGCCGTCTGAGAGATGCGCAGGTACTCCCACATGGCGATCAGGGACGCCAGTCCGACAAACAGGGTGAAAAAAAGCCCGCCTTTTACGATGATATAGATGAGCAGAGGCAGGGCGCTCAGCCCGGTAATCCAGCGTTTCAGATGCATGTTTTTTTCCTAAGCCGATTTTTCCAGAAAAAAGCGGTGCGGGCAGTCAAGGGGAGTATAAAGGGAAGACAGGGCCCGTGTAAACAAATAAATTGACGCGGGCTTCGATGGCGTGACAGGGCCTGGTTCAACCGCCTGGCGCAAATCGGCCCCCTCCGGCGGGGCCTGGTCGAGTGACACAGAGACGAGCTCATAGCTCATGGCACGCTATCGGCTGTCAGCTATGAGCCATGAACTTTTTCCCCTGGAATCCTTATAGACAACCATTTAAGGCGGCTTTCAGGCAGAGATGAATGCACACCGTACGCGTCCCTCGGAAGCGTCGTCTTTCAGGCGTCCACCTTGCCGTAACGGCGCTCGCGGCCCTGGTAATCCTTGAGAATGCGAACATATTCTTCCCGGCTGAAATCCGGCCACAGCGTGTCGCTGATGTACAGTTCCGCATAGGCAATCTGCCACAGCAGGAAATTACTGATCCGCTTTTCTCCGCTGGTTCTGATCAAAAGGTCCGGATCGGGGATGCCCCGGGTGTACAGGTGGGATGAAACCATGGCTTCATCGATGGCGGCGGGCGGGAGTTTTCCATCGGCGGCGGCCGAGGCCAACATGCGCGCCATGCGGACAAGCTCCGACCTGGCACCGTAGCTCAGGGCCAGGTTCAGCAACAGGCCCGTGTTGCCTTCCGTCGCCCGCATGGTGTCGAGCAGAAGCTTCCGAACAGCGGCCGGCAAACGGTCGATCTCCCCGATGGCGTTCAGCCGGACGTTGTTTTCAAGCATCTCCGCCTGCTCCGATTTGAGAAAACGCTTTAAAAGGGTCATCAGAGCGTTGATTTCGGCGGCGGGGCGCTGCCAGTTTTCGGTCGAAAATGCGTAGAGGGTCAGCACCGGGATTCCCAGTTCGCGACTGGCACGTACGACCATGCGAACGGTGTCGGCGCCCTTTTCATGGCCCCTTACCCGGTTCAGCATGCGCTTCTTGGCCCAGCGTCCGTTGCCGTCCATGATGATGGCGACGTGGGACGGCATTGCGGCGGTATCGAGTCCGGCCCGGGCAGCCGGGTCTGCGCTAGAATTCAAGGATCTCTTTCTCTTTTTCCTTGTAGATGTCGTCGATCTTTTCTATGCACCCGTCGGTAATCTTCTGAACGTCGTCCTGGGCCTTGAAGGCGTCGTCTTCGGAGATGTCCCCGTCTTTCTTCATGGCCTTTAACAGTTCATTGGAATCCCGCCGGATGTTGCGGGCCGCGACCTTATGCTCCTCGCACATTTTGTGGACCACCTTGACCAGTTCCTTGCGGCGTTCTTCCGTCAGCGGTGGAATGGCGAGGCGGATGATTTTTCCGTCGTTGGAGGGCGTCAACCCGAGGTCCGATTTCAAGACCGCTTTTTCGATCTCCTTCAGCACGGAAGCGTCCCACGGCTGAATGGTAATCAGGCGGCTCTCCGGAACGGCCAGTGTCGCCATCTGGTTCAAGGGTGTCATGGTCCCATAGTAATCCACCCGGATACCGTCAAGAAGCGACAGGGAGGCCCGTCCCGTCCTGATCCGCTTCAATTCGTTCTTAAGGGCGGTAATCGTTTTACTCATGCGTTCTCTGGTATCTTCGTGAACTTCTGCTATCATGTTCCGTCACCCCTTAAATCAATGAATGAGTGTACCGATATCCTCTCCGCAACTGACCCTTTTGATGTTGCCCTTTTCTTTCAGGCTGAAAACGACCAGGGGAAGCCTGTTGTCCATGGCGAGCGATATGGCCGTCATGTCCATCACCTTCAGCTGTTTTTCCAGTACCTCCATGTAGTTGATCTCTTTGTAAACGCTGGCCGACGGGTTCGTTTCGGGATCCGCATCGTAGAGGCCGTTCACTTTCGTAGCCTTGAAAAGGATCTCGGCATGTATCTCCTGGGCCCGTAAAACCGCTGCCGTGTCCGTTGTGAAATAGGGATTTCCGGTACCGGCCGCGAAAATGACGACCCGCCCCCGCTCGAGGTGCCTTGCCGCACGCCTGCGGATGTAGGGTTCGGCCACTTCATGCATCGAGATTGCCGTTTGGACCCGGGTCTGGATATCGTTTTTCTCCAGTGCGTCCTGCAACGCCAGGCTGTTCATGATCGTGGCCAGCATGCCCATGTGGTCCGCCGATGTTCTTTCCATGCCGAAAGAGCTCGCCGCCACGCCGCGAAAGATGTTTCCCCCGCCCACGACGATCGCGATTTCCATGCCGAGATCGCAGATGGAACGAACTTCCGCGGCAACGTATTCCAACATTCCCGGACTGATGCCGAAATCCTGATCGCCCATCAGGGCCTCGCCGCTCAATTTCAGCAGTATTCTCTTGTAGCGGGGCTTCGCCAATATTATGACTCTCCGATCTGGAAGCGTGCAAAGCGTTTGATGGTGATCTTCTCCCCTGTTTTCGCGATAACGTCGTTCAAATAATCGGTAATCGTCATGTTGGGGTCTTTGACGTAGGCCTGGTGCATCAGGCAGTTCTCCTTGAAGAACTTGTTCAGTTTACCCTCGGCGATTTTGTCGACCATTTTTTCGGGCTTTCCCATCTCAAGGGCCTGGGCGCGGTAAATTTCCTTTTCCTTGTCGACAACGTCCTGAGATACGTCTTCCTCCACGATGCCCGCCGGATTGGAAGCGGCGATGTGCATGGCGATGTTTTTGACGAAGTCCAGAAAATCATCGGTTTTGGCAACGAAATCGGTTTCGCAGTTCACTTCCACCAGCACGCCGATCTTCCCACCCATGTGGATGTAGGATTGAACGGCGCCTTCCATGGTGGCCCGGCCGGCCCTTTTCTTGGCCGTGGCCAGCCCTTTTTTCCGCAAAAAATCGACCGCTTTATCGATATCACCCTCGCACTCGGCCAAGGCCTGTTTACAATCCATGATTCCCGCCCCGGATTTCTCCCGGAGCTGCTTGACCATCCCTGCACTTATTGTCGTCATTTTCTATTCTCCTGTATCTTCGGCGGCCGGTGCCTCTGTGTCGGCGCCCGTCGCTTCCTGGCTTTCGTCTCCGGTTTCCGGCTTGGCACCCTTGCGGATGATCTCGACCACCGGCCCGTCGGTACCGTCGGAAATGACCTTTCTTTCGCCCGGCTTCAAATCGGCGGAGGCCGCTTCGAGTTCAGACTCCCCCTCGACCTCCTTGTCGGCCTTGGCCTGCTGTCTCTCTTTGTAAAGCTCGCGGCCTTCGATACATGCGTCCGCTATGCGTGACGTGATCAGCCTGATGGCACGGATAGCGTCATCGTTTCCGGGGATGATGTGATCGATGTTGTCGGGGTCGCAGTTGGTATCCACGATGGCGACGATAGGTATGTTCAACCGCCGGCCCTCGCGAACGGCAATGGCTTCGTTCTTGGGATCCACCACAAAAATGACCCCCGGCAGTTTTGTCATTTCACGGATGCCGCCAAGCGTGTTGTCCAGTTTGACGCGCTCTTTTCCCAGTTTCAGGCGTTCCTTTTTCGGAAACATCTCGATCGAACCGTCATTTTCGATGGTATTCAAGTAATTGAGACGATCGATGCTCTGTTTGATCGTCTTGAAATTGGTCAGCATCCCGCCCAGCCACCGGTTGTGGACGTAAAACATCTCGCAGCGGTTGGCTTCTTCGTAGATGGATTCGCGGGCCTGCTTCTTGGTTCCCACGAACAGAACGGACTTGCCGCCGGCCACCGTTTCCCTGACGAAGTCGTATACGGACCGGAACATGCGGACGGTTTTCTGCAGGTCGATGATGTAGATGCCGTTTCTGGCTCCAAAGATATAGGGTTTCATCTTCGGATTCCATCGTTTGGTCTGATGCCCGAAGTGAACACCGGCCTCCAGAAGCTCTTTCATTGTAATGTACGCCATTTTTTTCTCCTTTACTGCTGGTTTTTCCTGCGCCCCCATCATCCCCGCAGGCGACTTTCCAAGTGTCTTCAACCCATTGAAAAGCACCGGCCTCCGGGTCCAGGAGCGGGTGTGATTAAAACGTTGATACGTAACAAATTATTTTTGGGCATGCAAGGTATTTTTTGAATAAGGCGCAGGGCGTCGGGTACCCGCTCCCACCCCTTGCGCCCCGCGCCTCACGTCTCATCTTTCACGTCTCACGGCAACCCCTTGCACCTTGCGCCCTACGCCCCGCGCCTCAATTTAACCACGCGTGCGATCCCGCTGTAGTCCTTGGCGAACGCTGTTTGGTCATAGCGGCCGGACAGCCGGGCCATCGCCTCGACGTCGGGCTCCTGTCCGTACCCTATTTCCAGCAACAGGTGCCCCCCCTCCCGCAGACAGTCGGGCGCGGTTTCGATGAGCCGCCGCAGGCTTCCGAGTCCGTCTTCTTCGCCGTTCAGGGCCTGCCGCGGTTCATAGCGATGGATTTCGGGCTGCAGGCCGTCGATGTCGGAGCGACGGATGTAGGGGGGATTCGACAGGACGAGGTCGAACCCTTCTCCAGCACATGTTACGGGCGCCAGCCAGTCGCCTGCAAAGAACAGGATCGCCTCCTTTCCGTGGGAGGCGCTGTTGGCGCGGGCCACGGAAAGGGCCGCGCTGGAAATGTCCGAGGCGAAATAGCGGTGCCCCGGCCGTTCCCCCGCCAGGGAGATGATCACGGCCCCCGAACCCGTGCCCAATTCCAGGATACGACCGGGTCGGCCGGCATCCCAGGCGTCCACGACCGCCACGGCGGTTTCCACCAGACACTCGGTTTCGGGCCTGGGGATCAGCACGTCCCGGTTGACGTGAAAATCGAGGGACCAGAACTCCCTGCTCCCGGTGATGTAGGCCACCGGCTCCCGCGCCAGGCGCCTTTTTATGAGGGTTTTGAACGCCCTCAATTCGTCTGCGTTCATGGGGCGGTCGTATTGCAGATAAAGATCGAGCCGCTGCAATCCGAGTGCATGCGCCAGCAGCACCTCGGCCGTGGAGCGCGGGTTGTCTATGGCTTGGGTTTTAAAGTAACCGGTCGTCCACTCGAGAAGCTTGAGAATGGTCCAGGGGCCTTCACTGGATGGTTGCGGCGCTTTCATGCTTCAGTGTCTGTGCCTGGTAGAAGGTAGTCAGCTCGTCGACGATTTCGTTGATGTCGCCCTGCAGGATGCTTTCCAGTTTGTAAAGCGTGAGCCCTATCCTGTGGTCGGTCACCCGCCCCTGCTGATAGTTGTAGGTTCGGATGCGTTCGCTCCTGTCGCCGGATCCCACCTGGCATTTGCGCTGCTCGGAGCGTTCCTCGTTCTGTTCCCTGACCATGGTGTCGAAAAGACGCGAACGCAGCACCTTCAGAGCCTTGGCCTTATTCTTGTGCTGGGATTTTTCATCCTGGCAGGTGACCACGACACCGGTCGGCAGATGGGTGATGCGCACGGCCGAATCGGTCGTGTTGACGGACTGTCCGCCCGGACCCTGGGAGCGGTAGACGTCCACCTTGATGTCGCTGGGGTCGATCTTAACCTCCACCTCCTCGGCCTCGGGCAGTACCGCCACGGTAACGGCGGAGGTATGCACCCTCCCCTGGGCTTCCGTCGCCGGCACGCGCTGAACCCGGTGGGTGCCGCTTTCGTATTTCAGCCGGCTGTAGGCCCCCCGGCCATGGACCATGGCGATCACTTCTTTGAAGCCGCCCACGCCGGTGGGATTGTGGCTCATGATCTCGACCTTCCACCCCATGGTCTCCGCAAACCGGTTGTACATCTTGAAAAGGTCGGCCGCGAACAGGCCTGCCTCCTCTCCCCCGGTGCCGGCCCGGATTTCGATGATGACGTTTTTCTCATCCAGCGGATCCTTGGGGATCAGCAGTTTTTTCAGCTCCTTTTCCAGCGCCTCCTTTTCCACGGTCAACCGCTCGATCTCGTCCCTTGCCATGGCGTGAATCTCCGGGTCGTCATCTTTCAAGAGTTCGACGCTGCCGTCGATTTCCACCCCGATTTTTTTATATTTCCTGAATGCGTTGACGATCTTGCCGAGTTCGGCGTGCTCGCGGACGTACTTCTGGTAGGCCTCCAGATCCTGGACGACTTTCGGATCGCTCAGCTGCTTTTCGATCTCGAGAAAACGGTTTTCAACACCAATCAGTTTATTGAACATGGGCGCATACTCCGAAAGACAAAAACACGAAACGGGCGGTTTCGTGCTTTTCGGTCCTTCCGTGCGTTGCCGCGGCGAAAACCGGATACAGTCGGCCTCGGACTGCGTGCGGTCGTGTATGTCAGTACCACCTGCTTCGAACGCTTGTCGACTAAGGTGTCAGATAGCCCTCACCTCCCGGCCTGCTCTGTGCCTCCCGCGGGACGGCATGCAAAACGCCGGGGTCGTTGGGAAGAGGCTTTTTCGTATCGGCCGGAAACGGTTCCGGATCAGGACTTTTTCTGAAACTTCTCGTATTTTTTACGGAATCTCTCGATGCGTCCCGCCGTGTCCACTAGTTTCTGCTTTCCGGTGAAGAACGGGTGGCACTTGGAGCATATTTCAACGCTGATATCTTTTCTGGTGGAACCCACTTCCACTGTGTTGCCGCAGGCGCACTTTATGGTTGTATCGGCGTATTCCGGATGAATATCTGGTTTCATGTCTACTATAACCCCCTGCAATAATATAAATTAATGATTCCGGTCCGAAGCCCGGCAGCGCAAAAGCGCTTTGTCAGGCATTCATTGAATCCAGAAAATGTTTATTATCCTCTGTTCCCGTCATTTTATCAAGCAAAAACTCGAGGCTGTCAATGGGATTTAACGACGACAGCAGTTTTCTCAAAATCCACACCCGGTTCAGGGTGGCTTCGTCGAGCAGCAGTTCTTCCTTGCGCGTACCCGATTTGTTGATGTCGATGGCCGGGAAGAGGCGCTTGTCTGCGAGCCTTCTATCCAGCTGTATTTCCATGTTGCCGGTACCCTTGAACTCTTCGAAAATGACCTCGTCCATGCGGCTTCCGGTGTCCACCAGCGCCGTGGCGATGATGGTCAGGCTGCCGCCGTCCTCGATATTCCGCGCCGCCCCGAAAAACCGTTTGGGGCGCTGCAGCGCGTTGGAGTCCACACCGCCGGACAGGATCTTGCCACTGGGCGGCATCACCGAGTTGTAGGCCCGGGCGAGCCGGGTGATGCTGTCCAGCAGGATGATGACATTTTTCTTGTGCTCGACCAGCCGTTTGGCTTTTTCGATAACCATCTCCGCCACCTGAACATGGCGTTCCGCCGGTTCGTCGAAGGTGGAGCTGATCACCTCTCCCCTGACCGAACGCTCCATATCCGTCACTTCCTCGGGCCGCTCGTCGATCAGGAGGACAAAAAGCTCGATGTCCTTGTGGTTGGCCACAATGCTGTTGGCGATGAACTGAAGCAGCATGGTTTTACCGGTTCTCGGGGGCGAAACGATCAGCCCCCTCTGGCCGAACCCGATGGGCGTCATCAGGTCCATGACGCGGGTCGAATAGTTTTCCGGGTCATTCTCCAAATTGATCTTCTTTTCCGGATACAGGGGCGTCAGGTTGTCGAAGAGGATTTTGTCCCGGGCCACTTCGGGGTCCTCGTAATTGACGGCTTCCACCTTCAGCAGGGCGAAATAGCGTTCCGATTCTTTGGGCTGGCGAATCTGTCCGGACACGGTGTCCCCGGTTCGCAGATTGAACCGGCGGATCTGAGAAGGCGACACGTAAATGTCATCCGGTCCCGGAAGGTAATTGTAGTTCGGCGCCCTGAGAAAACCGAATCCGTCCGGCAGGATCTCCAAAGTCCCTTCACCGAAGATCAAACCGTCTTTTTCGATCTGGGCCTGCAGCAGTGCAAAGATCAGTTCCTGCTTGCGCATGCCCGCGGCACCGTCGATGTGAAGCTCTTTGGCCATTTTGGCCAGCTTGCTGATTTTCTGTTCCTTTAGTTCGACAATGTTCATCGATTCATAACCCCTTTTCATTGAATTTCTGTAAAGCCCAACGGCACTGAATTGCTGCACCTCGCCGGCAATCATCCTTACCGCATACCATTCTGTCTGATTTACATCAAAGGATCGTGAGCAGGCCGTTGTCTGCAGTTTGCATCTAACTCTATATAAAAATATGCGTATCTACGGGTGTTTTATGACCTGCCGGCTGTTTGAGGACTATATGAGTGTCTTTCTTGACCTTTTGATTATGCAGAATTCGGGTATTTTCTTACAAGGCGGGTACATGCCTTCACTTGTTCTGTGTATATAAATAATTCATCCTTGCCCCTATGTCAAGCTTTTTAGCGGGCTTCCACAAAGCGGCAATGGGAGCGGAAGCGCTTCTTGACGGAAACGGCGTAAACAACGTAGGGTATTGGTTACTCAACGCCCACAAGCCACCGAGTGATATGTAATGGGAAAAAAATAAAACCGATCACGAAAGCACGAAAACGGGAAAACACGAAAATTTTCATGGTCCTTTTCCTGCTTTGGACTTTCGTGTTTTCGTGATCAAATCCTTATCTTTTCCGGTTTATCCGGGTTAGGTCAAACATGATAAACATCCACCACCCATTGCCGGATACAAACGACGACGTCTTCCTGGTGGGCGGTTCCGTCAGGGACTCCTTGCTGAAGCAGCGGCCGCTGGATTATGACATCGTCGTAAAAACGGATCCGAAGCGATACGCCCGCGAACTGGCGGCCATGCATCGAACCCGTGTGATCGACATGGGCAGGGGGGCCAAGCGTATCTGGCGCGTCGTCGGCAGGAATGTCGTTTTCGACGTGTCCCTGCTCAAGGGCGCATCCATCGAAGAGGACTTAGGGCTGCGCGATTTCACCATCAACGCCATGGCCTGGGATATCAGGGCGCGCAAACTCGTCGACATCGCCGGCGGCCGGAAAGACCTGGCCGGCAAAACCGTCCGCATGGTATCCCCGGCTGCTTTCGATCACGATCCTGTCCGGCTGCTGAGGGCCTACCGCATCGCCGCCAAAACCGGGTTCGGCATCGAAGCGCGCACGACCGCCGCGATCGGGCAAAAAGGGCCCATGATACGGCTGGCCCCCGGTGAACGTGTCCGCAGCGAGTGGTTTACCCTGCTCACATACCCTTCCGCCGCCCCCGCCGTCAGGGCCATGGCAGCCGGCGGCCTGATCCTGGAACTGTTCCCGGAACTGGCGGATCTCAAGAAATGCCCCGGGAACCGGCACCACGCCTATGATGCGTTCGTGCACACCATCGAGACGTTCGGCCACCTCGAAGCCCTGACGGGCCGTCTCGGCCACACGCTCCCCCTATCCGCGGCGAGACTGGAAGAACGGATGCGCCCAAAGCGCTGCGCCGTCCTTAAAAATGCCGCCCTGCTGCACGACATCGGCAAACCGGCCGCCATGACCGTCGACGAAAAGGGCGGCCGGCACTTTTACGGTCACGACAAAACCGGCGCCCGGATGATCGACGGGATCGGACGGCGCTACAAATTTTCCAATCATGAACGGGAGGCCACGCGCTTCATCGTGCGGCACCACCTGCGCCCCCTGTTTCTGTTCAACCAGGCCGCCGCCGCACCGCCCGGCAGGACCCGCGCCCGCTTTTTCCTGTCCTGCGGGGATCTGGTCCCGGACATCGTCCTGCATGCGGCCGCCGACAGCCGGGGCAAAGCCAGAGAGGTCACGGAAAAACACCGGGCGTTTATCGAGTTCGCGGATCGGCTTTTAGACGACTATTTCACCGGCTACCTGCCGCGGGAAAAAGCCGCCCCCCTGTTGGACGGGCACGATCTCATGCGGGTCTACGGCCTGGCCCCCTCCTCCCTGATAGGCACCGTGCTCCGACAGGTGCAGGAGGCCACAATTGCAGGCCTTATCGATACGCGCCGGGAAGCCCTCGACCTGGCCGCTGTCATCCTCGGCAGGGAGAAACGGTCCTAACCCCGGCTTGAAGCTTGACAATACCCGCCTGGTTGTATAGTAATGCCGGCATCGGATCGGCAATCCCAGCGGGTTTCACACTTTAAATTGATATACATCCATATAAAGAGAAAAGGAGAAAAGAATGAACATTTTGTTTTTTGGGCCGAACGGCAGCGGCAAGGGGACACAGGGGGCGATTCTAAAAGACAAATATGACACACCGCATATCGAATCGGGCGCCATTTTTCGCGAAAATATCTCCAATGGGACCGAACTGGGCGCCCAGGCCAAGGCATATATCGACAAGGGCGATCTGGTGCCGGACGAGATCACCATCCCCATGATCCTCGACCGCCTGAAAAGAGACGACTGCAAGGATGGATGGCTGCTGGACGGATTCCCGCGCAACAAGAACCAGGCCGTCAAACTCGACGAGGCCCTCAAGGAAGCCGGCATGGCCCTGGATATCGTCGTCGAAATCCTGCTGGACCGTGAAATTGCCAAAAACAGAATCATGGGGCGCAGACTCTGCGTCAACGACAACAACCACCCCAACAACATCTATATCGATGCGATCAAGCCGGACGGAGACAAGTGCCGCGTTTGCGGGGGAGACCTGAAAACCCGCTCGGACGACCAGGACGAAGAGGCCATCAACAAACGGCACAACATCTATTACGACGCGGAAACCGGCACCTTGGCTTCGGCCTATTACTTCAGAGACCTGGCCGGAAAAGACGGCGGCATGAAGTACATCACCCTCAACGGCGAACCCAGCGTGAAAGCGGTTACCGAAGAGCTGCTTTCCAAGCTTTAGGGTTGAAACCCCCGCTTCAGGTTCAAAAATCGCCCGGCCCTGAAAAAAGACCGGGTGATTTTTTTGCTTGCAATCATTGAAAAACGTGTATATTTATAAATATTTTAACCTGAGCACTACCCATCAGACCGGAATGAAATAACCATCGGCGATCGTGCGGCCGATGGGACCAAAGGGGGCGATCGAGTTTGAAGGCAATTGAGGTAAAAGTCTACGACAACGACCTTGAAAAGGCCATGCGCATTTTGAAAAAGAAAATTCAAAACGATGGGCTTTTCAAAAGACTGAAGCTGAAGAAAAGTTATGAAAAACCCAGTGAATACAGACGCCGCAAACAGCGTGAAGCGCTGCGGCGCCAGCGCATAGCGGCTTCTCGGCGCAGATACAGATAAGCTGATTTCAGCATGCCGCCCGACAGGAAGCGTTTCCTGTCGGGCGTTTTTTTTTCCGGAGGCAACCGGTTATGGCCCCAAAATCATCTTACCAGGCCACCCTCGATGAAATGTTCGCCCTGCAGCGTTTCGGCATCAAGCTGGGACTGGCCACCATCCGCAACATCCTGAAAGGGTTGGGTAATCCGCAACGGCAATACAATTGCATCCACGTTGCCGGCACCAACGGCAAGGGATCCATCGCCTCCGGGCTCGCCGCCATCCTGCAGGCCGCCGGCTACCGGACCGGCCTCTACACCTCACCGCACCTGATCGACTTCAACGAAAGAATCATGGTCGACGGCCGGATGATTTCAGACAAACGGGTGGTCGACGCCTACCGCAAGGTGAAAAAGGCGCACCGGGGATCACGTCAGCCGACCTTTTTCGAGTTCACCACGGCCATGGCCCTGTACGAATTCGCAGAAAAGGGCGTCGAATGGGCCATCATCGAAACCGGTATGGGCGGAAGGCTGGACGCCACCAATATCATCCGACCGGCCGTGAGTATCATCTCCAACATCTCCCTGGAACACCGGATGTACCTGGGCGGCTCCATCGCCGAAATCGCCGGCGAAAAAGGCGGCATCATCAAATACAGGGTCCCGGTCGTGACAGGCGCCAGCCAGCCCAAGGCACGCTCCGCGCTGACATCCATCGCCGCACAGAAGAAGGCGCCGATTCACTGTTTCGGAAAGGCGTTCCGCGTCCGCAGAAACGGGGACGGTTCCTTCAATTATTACGGCCTGGAGCACAACTGGCAGCGGCTCAAGACCAGTCTTGTCGGCCCGCATCAGGTCGACAACGCCGCCCTGGTGCTGGCCGCCTGCGAATCTCTGATCCGCAGAAAAAAGGCAACGATCGACGAAGCCCATGTCCGGAAGGGCCTGCAGAAGGTCCACTGGCCCGGCAGGCTCGAATTTGTCGGTAAGGCCCCCCTCATCCTGCTGGACGGGGCCCACAACCTGGCCGCCGCCCGCAACCTGGCCCGCTTTCTGCGCGACAACCTGGCCAAGAGACCCATCACCCTGGTGGCCGGCATTCTGGACGACAAGCCCTACAGGGCCATGCTGCACCCCCTCATGCAGCAGTGCCGGCGGGTGATCGTGACCCGGCCCGTCATCGATCGGGCCCTCGACCCCGGAGTGCTTTACGATGTCGCCAAAGAGGTTGTCCGGAATGTGAAGCAGTTTCCCACGGTGGACGAAGCCGTCGCCCATGCCGTGAAAACCGCCAAACGCAACGAGGTCATCTGCATCGCCGGGTCGCTGTACGTGGTGGGAGAGGCCAAGCAGGCACTGGAAAAGCTGATTTGAGCGGATTACATCGTTAAAGTGAAACGTGAGACGTGAAAGGTGAGAGGTGAGAGGTAAAGCGAGAGACTCGTTTCACGTCTAACGTCTTACACCGTATACCCTACACCGAAGCCCCTTTACCTTAAACCATACACCGGATATATCTTGACATATCCAAATCGTTTCTCTATTTTCCATCCAATGCGCCCGTAGCTCAGTGGATAGAGCGTCAGCCTCCGGAGCTGAAAGTCGCGCGTTCGAACCGCGCCGGGCGTACCACAACAAAAACAAGGGCTTATGAGGATTTCATAAGCCCTTTTAATTGGTCAAATAATCCCATTTCCAACCCTATTTCCAACCGATAAAACTTGTTTTGGTGTAAAAAATAGCCTAGCAGCCTGTCTCACCCATTTGTGATATGGCGTCTTTGTCAAACATGAAATCAGGTAGATTTCTTCCGACTTGAATATCAAATCGCGTCGACAGTGCGACCGGCCTTTTACGCCGGTCTTCCTCTATAAAATCAATGAGTCGATGCCGGTAAAATGTTTTTAAGGTTCGGGATAAATTTCCCTTATTCCGCCCGGAGATTTTTGACAATTCATCTATCGATGCCGGCTTTTCTTTTTCAATCATTTTTAAAAGATCAATATTCCGGGTGCTTAATACCTGCATGCAAGTCTCGATAGATTCAAACCAGATCTTGGGTTCGTTTTTATTGGGTTTATATTTTCCTCTGGCAATCGCCATCGTATATTTTTGAAACGTCTCAAGCGGCATGATACCGACCTTGACAACCTTCTTTCTCATTTTTTTCGCCTCTCTTTGGTTTCTTAATCGCCCACAATCTCATTTACGCACTTCCAGAAATCGTCAATCAGCTGACTGGCGGACGAAAATAAGTAACGCTCGATCTTTTCCTGTCTGTGAATGTGGTCCCATGTGATAATCCGACCGGTATATTTCTTGGGTCGGCGCCCTTTTCTTTTGATTGCATGCGCATTATCCAATCCGAGCACCCTGGTATTGTTACGATCATGCAATGTCAGTGAGTAGCCGATACCATGTGGCCGGTGTTTGTCTTTGGGAACTTCACGAGCTTCGAATTTCACCCAAAAGCCGCTACCAAGCCAAAAGGAAAAACCATCTAAATCAAGCAGGGTTATTAATTCAGCATCTTCCGGCTCACAGTCCATTCATTTGCCCCTTAAGTTATCATCAGATCACAACCATGTCAAATGTAAAATCTAATAATTTTATAGTGTAAAATAATATTTAATTGAGCTATATTCTATATTATAAGCATCTATTAAGATGATAATCCATCCGCTTTTGTCATAGGCTAAACATTTCTCCATCTTTCAAAATCCTGACATTCGAAAAGTGATCTATAAACCGATCCGGATGAAACCCGGGCACCTGAGAATCATGCTGCAGGCTTCTCTCAACGGTCTGCAAGAGAAAGCCTGCCCGAAATGTGATAGCATCGCCATTGTAAATATCGATCTTTGCAGACCTGGTGTGCTGCTATCAAAACAACCCGTTTGAGACGGTTGGAATACCCCCATTCCTTGACCCAGTCTCCCAAATAAGGTATGAATCTTATATTGCATTGAAATCATCCCTGATCTGATGCTGTTTTTCTAAATTTGAGCCTGAGTTGGCCCGATTCTTGACCTGTTCTTACCTTTCCAGAACGTATCATCTTCTATAAAGCCCAACTCGCTGAAATGAAGGTGGCCGCTATGTATAAGATATCTCCAACGAATTCGACAAGTTTACTTAATTGCCTAATGAATGCCAAGCCTTGGTTAGCAATCACAAAAGGAGGATTTTAAAATGGAAAAAGCATATCAAATAATGCCGGATATCGAGGTTCTTCCATCTCATTTCCCGGTCCCAGGAGCAGGATTTCTTCCCGTCAATGCCTTCCTCCTCAAGGCAAAGGAGCCCGTGCTTATCGATACAGGAATGGGTATAGACAGTGAGGAATTCATGAAGGTTCTCGAGTCGGTCATCGATCCTCGAGATTTGAAGTGGATATGGATTACTCACGATGACGCGGATCACATTGGCAGCCTTCAAAAAATAATTGAAGCAGCTCCAAACGCGCGGCTTGCGGCATTCTCCTTGGCTGTGTTGAGGATGAGCACGGCTTGGCCGGTGCCAATGAATAGGGTTTACTGGCTGAACCCGGGAGACAGTATTAATGTGGGGGATCGCAAGCTAACCGCCGTAAGGCCGCCCCTGTTCGATAATCCTACGACCATCGCCGTCAAAGATGACAAATCGGAGGTATTATTTTCTGCCGATTGCTTCGGCGCCATTATCCCGTCACCGGCAAAACGTATCGATGATATTGACGAGTCGGTTTTGGCTCAAGGCATGATCGGCTGGGCGAGTTTGGACAGCCCATGGGTTCATATGGTTCCACCGAGCCAATTCAATCAAGGGCTGGACAGCATTCGTCAGATGGCACCAAAAGCGATTTTGTCGTCACACTTACCACCGGCAATAGGAAAGACCGAACCGTTTCTGGAATGGCTTGCGGCGGTTCCGCTATCCACTCCCAATGTTGCTCCCGACCAGACGGCCCTGGAGCAAATATTGACACAGGAAATATGAACCTGTCACCACTACGGCAATTATAGCAAGGTAGTTTTTATCATGTACCAGTGGGCAAATCCATTTCGACGGATTTGCCCCCTCTTTTTTCAAATTTATCGGAAAAATGGTATCGGCAATCGAGGGTAAGACAATTTTCATAGCGGAACGTGACGTAATCACAGGCTATTGATATGTGTTGACAACCTTGGGATCTCTCCATACGAAACCTCGCAGTGCCTCATCTGCCGTCCGGCTGACAATTCCCCTGTCGGGCGTGTAGAGGACTTGGCTTCGCCTACACTAAAGCCTCACCTCCAAGTGGGTGCGCCCGGGCGGTGGTGCACAACCCACGGGCGGCCCTCGTCGGGCCGCCCGTGGGTTGTGCCGGTTTCGTTTAAAGGCGGCGTTTAAAACAGAAGACTGTCGATGAAACAGCTGCTGCTGGAAGAAGACCCGCCCGACGATGCAGCGGCGGGCGTCGGCTCCTGAACCGCCGCAGCCATGGTCGGCCCGCCGTCATCGACGACGTCGGCATCTTGGGCGACAACGTTGTCATCCCCGCGTTCCCCGTCCACAAAGTGCAGGATAATCCTCTTGTTGACCGCATCGATCTCCGCACCGGTGTTCCCGTCGTAAAGGAACTCGTACCAGTGGTCCGTAGGATCCGAGGGCGTGGGACCGTACTTCCAGTAGGATTCAGGCACCGGTCCGTCGTTGAAGTAGAGCACGAGGGTGGTTGCTCCGCCCATCCCGACGCCCTTGACGGAAAACGAAAAGATGCCGTAGGGAAAATCCGCCTCCTCGGGTGGATTGACAGGGTCGCCGGTTTCAATATCCGCCAGCGTTCCGTTGCCTGCGGCGTGCGTGGCCGGATCTTCGCAGGCCAGGGTTACGTAGTAGGTATCGTCTTCCGTAAAACCCGAGGTCACATTGGCCTGCTCGGCATCGGCCGTGCCGTCGTCGTTCCCGTCGTAGGTGTCATCGCTGCCGTCCGGACCGCATTCGGTTTCATCGCTGATGCCGTCGCCGTCACCGTCGGGACCGAACCTTGCCGTAACGGTTTTGTCGGAATTCATGACGATGGCGGTCGTCAGCATGCCATCGTCCTTGACATCGCCGACCCACTCGATCAGCACCGACCCTTCCCCGGGAACCGCTTCGAGGTGAACGGTGGTGCCGCTTTCGTAGGTAAGACCGGGCGGGTTGACATTCACCTGGCCATCGCCTTCTGTCTGAACCGTGAGATCGTAGTTCGGCGGTATCAGGCTGAAATTGGCGGTTACGTTGCGGGTGCCGCCAATGGTCACCATGGTCGGATTTTCGCTACCCGAGAGAGCCCCGCTCCACCCATCGAAGCGCCAGCCTGCAGCCGGGGTCGCCGAAACAGCCACCTCAGACCCCTCGGCAAAGCTGTGCGCACCGGCCGCGGGGGTCGTGGTGCCCTGACCCGACACGAACATGGTCAGTGTGTACATGGTGGGCGGCACTTCGTTGTCAGCGATGCTGACAGAACCGTACGCCGTGTTGAAGTCGTTGTCGGAAGGAATCCACGCCGTGATGGTGACGTTGCTGGTGCCGTCCAGGATGTCGTCATCGAGAACGCGGATCCAGAAGCTGGCATTTTGAGTGTTGGAACCGATGGTCACGTATTCAGGGACCTCCAGGTCGATCTCGTTGCTCGAACTGAGGTACACATCCAGGGGCGTGGGCAGGGTGCCGGAAATGTGGACAAACCCGTGGTCGGCCAGGTCCCCGTCGCCTTCGGTGGCCGTGGGCGGCACGTTGAGCGTCAGCGCCTTGGTGTCGTTGTCTATGATTTCGATGACATCCGAGGTGGCGCTCTTTACGCCGGATGCGGATGCCGAGATGGTGGCGTACTGGTGGTCATCGTATTCGATGTCGTCCACGATGGTCATGTTGAAGAACACGGTGGTCTGCCCGGCGGGGATGGTAACGGAAGCCGGCACCGTGATTTCGGTCTCGTCGCTGGAGGCGAGGGTCACATCCAGGTTCTGGCCCTGTGCTTCGGATATATCCAGCGCACACTCCCAGGGCGATTCGCCCTCGGCAAAACTTGTGCGCACCAGCCGCAGCGTCAACGCGATGGAAGATCCGTACTCATAGCTTCCCATGTCCACCACTTCGCTCGCGTTGCCGTCCCCGTCTATCAGGCGCGTGCCCGCATCCAGATCGAAGGGGATTTTTTCATCGGTGTCGGCATCGTCGTCCAGGTCGTCCGCATCCGACGGCAGTGCACTGTTGGACCCCCTGTCGATGCAGGGAGAGCCGGCCGCGATGTGAAAATCGACACCCGAGACAAAGCCGGGGTCCTGATTCAGGTTTCCGGCGCCGGAATACCCCCCCTGAATC